>CAZWKO010000022.1:0-2861 GCA_964634925.1 uncultured Vicinamibacteraceae bacterium | reverse complement strand
GTCTCGTCATGTTCGGACCACGAACGGCTGCAACGGTGCCAGCCAGCCCGAACATGATCAGAAAAACATATAACGACTCCTTCAGCGCCGATACCGACCATAAAAGCGGCGTCGGCATAAATAACGAAAGCGACAGTCCAATGAGTGCAGCAGTTCTGCCGTAAGCCGTCCGAATCAGACGGTATAGTACGACCGCGACTGACAAGGAGAGAAAAACATTAAACAGATGAATGCCATAGGGAGATGCACCAACCAAGTATTGAATATAGGCAATCACGTAGATATATGTTGTCCACCCGTATTCTCTGGAAAACGTCCGGTCATATTCCAACGGATCAATCGCTATACCGAGCCAAATGTTTCTCATCCACTCCGCACGCTGTTTCAGGTACACCCCATCGCCATCCCAGAAAAAACTTGTTATTTCAAGTGGGTCAGACGTCAGAAACAACAACGCAACCAACAGAAGTCGAGCAGCAATAGCAAACAGAAGTAATCCCAGCACCCATTGTCGCTCGCGGACAGACAAACCGCGTATACCCCAGGCACATAAAAAGACTACACTGCCAAGAAACCAGACTGTTAAAGGTGATGCGGCGTAACCGACACCAAGAAACACGCCGGCCAGCAACGTCCAAATCACCGTGGATCTCGGAACACCTACGACACGGATTGGTTGATAACTCGCAGGGTACTGCATATTAGTGGCCGAAAAGTCAGGTCGAAGACCCACGAAACACAAGGCTTCATGTGATTACACGCCGAGGACAAGTTCATCTTAGCAGAGCAGGACGTAAAGATTAATGCGAGCCTTTCGAAAAAACATCATTGCAAAATATCTCAGGGTCTATGCTGAGCCTGAGGCCAAATTAACTACTCACCTTCGATGCCAAGCGACACATGTCTTAGTGGTTCCTGCACAAGACGAATCAATATCTCTACTAGATGGGTTTCGACCAGCTCTAGATACCGTACGTAAACAAGGTGGCCGGACGCTATGCATCATCGTCGTCAACGCTACCGGCAGGCATGATTCCCTCGTGCAAGACCGTAATGCCGAATTAATCTCTGCTCTTCGTGACCACGGGTCAACAGTACCGTTGCACACCAAAAACGAAACGCCTTGCTGGCATACGAAAGCCAATGGTTTTGATGTCATTGTCGTCGATCGAAATAGCACCGGCTTTCAGTTGCCACCGAATCACGGCGTTGGATTGGCTAGAAAGATTGGTTGCGACCTTGCTCTCGCCGCTTTCCACGAAGGCTTGAGCAACAGTCCATTTATCCACATGACGGATGGTGACGTTCGACTACCGGGTGATTACTTTAATGTCGCTGTACCAACTTCATGCGCCGGATTGATTTACCGCTTCTCACACAAACCATCAGGCAACTCTGGAATCGACAATGCACATGCCCAATACGAGGCCTACCTTCGATATTACGTCTTAGGATTACGCCACGCAGGCTCACCCTACGCCTTTCATACGATTGGTAGTTGTATAGCCGTTTCACCGACAGCTTACGCAGCCGTACGCGGAGTACCAAAGAGACAAGCAGGAGAAGACTTTTATCTCCTAAACAAACTGGCGAAAATCGGCCGGCTTTATCCGGCGGGCAATTCCCCCTTGACCATTCGAGCCAGGAAATCACAAAGAGTTCCCTTTGGCACAGGCCAAGCAACTAATGAAATTGAGGGGAAAAGAAACACTTACAAAATATACGACCCGACGATTTTCGATCTACTTAAAATTTGGTGTGACTCGCTGGAAGCCATGAATGGCGTAAGCGCGAATACTGCGTACGAAACCGTTCTTTCCCGCACTAAATCCGAACTCAATTCCATCGACCAACGGCGCCTTGAAAAAGCGTTGAAAGCTATCGGTGCCCCAGAAGCTCTCATGACCGCCGCGGCACAAAGTCCAATAAAAGCTATCCGACAGAAATGGCTCACAGACTGGTTCGACGCCTTTCGCACCCTTAAACTCGTGCATGCACTTCGCCAAACAGGCTTACCTGATATCCCGTGGTTTCAGGCGCTTACAAAAGCGTCCTTTTCGCGTTCGGCGGTCACAAACAAATGCCCTGAACACATAACAACAAATGAAGCGTTTAATATCTGCCAGCGGTTAGCCTTGCTCGAAGATCAATGTTAAATATCATCCTACTGATTACGAGAGACTCCACGTCTTAGTGACACCTCATGGACACTAACGCGCACTTCACTCGGCATTTCCCAAATTCATGACTGCTGAACCGCCTGAATCCACTCCTAATAGTTCTCAAACCATCAGGTGGGCGAACTATGGAGCACGATTCACATTCACACTTCTCGTGCTGGCCTGTATGGCAGTGTGGCACATCTCATTACTCTGGCTGCACCGAGACGATCCACTGGTACTCGGTGGATGGCTCACAGTAGTTTTTGTGCTAGTTGTCACAACATGCCAATTCTCGAAACACATGCCAGCTGCACACCGTGGCTTTCTATCACGGCACTTCGCGCGACTGGATGGCAACGGCATCGTGTTTGTCCTGTTCTTCCTCTCCCTCCTCTTTTTATTCCATAT
Source organism: uncultured Vicinamibacteraceae bacterium (assembly GCA_964634925.1). Taxonomy (GTDB): domain Bacteria; phylum Acidobacteriota; class Vicinamibacteria; order Vicinamibacterales; family UBA8438; genus DTWD01. Next base: position 291 of record CAZWKO010000022.1, on the reverse strand, counting down.
CGGGTTTGAACGCGCCGCGTCAGATGGACGCTCGTACTTTGTCCAAGTGCGATCACTCGTTATGGATTGGGACCTAGACTTTGTAAATGATGAAACAGCGTTCGGTGGGCACGGGGCACGGCAATACGCTTTTGGCGCCCCGCTTTTGTGGAGTCCTTTTTTCGTTCTCGGTCACATCTGGCTCAAGGCGTTAAATGCACTAACCCTCATGCCTGATCTCGGCGGGGCTGTACGCCTTGATGGGTATTACTTCCCTTATCAAAGAGCAGTCGGCCTTGGAACACTCGTTTA
>CAZWKO010000021.1:0-16599 GCA_964634925.1 uncultured Vicinamibacteraceae bacterium | reverse complement strand
ACAGAATTATCATCATGGATAGCCAAGGCAACTACCTATCTGAGTTTGGTGAATTCGGTGACGGACCAAGACAATTCAACGGCATCCATGCCCTGGCCATTGGGCCAAATGGTCTCATCTTCGCACTGGACCGTGCGAACGGGCGAGTCCAGGTATTCAGACTTACAAGTAACGCCGCCGGAGAATTCCATCCTGAGGTCGAACATGTAGACGTTTGGTCAGGCTTCGGGCTGCCATTGGATCTTATCGTCAACGAAGAACACGTGTGGGTATCAGACCTACGACCATTAAAAATAGTAAAGCTTGATTTTGATGGAAACCGTTTATACACATGGAACGTATCAACTGAAGGTCCGTCCGGGTATCTCGAGGTACACACATTCTCAGTCGACTCAGAAGGAAATCTGTACGGTGGAGATAATCAACACGGCAGAACGCAAAAACTTATTCCAAAACCGAACGCGGATCCTGCTCTGTTAATTGGACCACCATTCGTTGAAAAATAATTCAATCCGATACAAACTGACTAGTGCACTTTTTCGGTGCTCTGGATATTCGCGAGCGCCCTTGTAATCGTCGCTGTCAACATATCAACATCGGCATTAAACGGTCCGGCAACAACGGCACCACTCGGAATTTCAATTGCGATTACCACACCCTCACTAACCGGTGTCACTATCCAGCTAAAACCCCGTAAGGCTACGGACCGTTCTTGACTGTCAGGATTCTGGACTTCATCAAACGCACCTAACGTCAACTCAAGCACATGCCGGGCATCCTCATCAGTCCACGCAACAGCCTCTGGTCCTCCAAAATCGATCGTCTTCTCGACAACCTCTTCCTTCCCCTTAACTAACACTTCAACGGTAAACGTCATGTCTCTCTTTCAATTGTTATGACAACTCAACAAAAATCCCTACTACTTACAAATACTATAAGCTTCATTGCCGAACGCCGAAACCATCAGAGTTAATCACGAATTTCAGGCAAAAAGCCGAGGCTAAACCTACGCAATTTCATAAATACCTATAGAAGATCTCTCTTCACGATAGACTCATAGCGTTACTCCGTGACTCGCCGACTGACACGATGACTCGCGCGAAAACAGATAGATGGTGCGCGAACTTGATTCGTTTAGGGTTCGATTCGGCATGAGCTCTACCGAGGATATACAATGCCGCACACGAACTCGTCATGACGCACATCAAAAACAAGTGCATAGCTATTTTCATCGAAGAACTTTTTGACGACGAAGAGGCCATCGGAACCAGTGACCGACTTCTCAAAGCAGGTGCTACAGTCGTATTTGTGGGGCCAACTGCACCACAAGATTACACAGGCCTGAGCGGCCGAGTCGTCACCACCGACCAAAGCGCTGGGAAAATAAAGCTCTCCGAAATCGACGCCATTGTAATTCCAGGCGGATTCGCTCCTGGAAAAATGCGCATGCGCCATGCAATGGTTGACCTCGTTCGTGAAGCTGTCGAGGCTAAAAAACTGGTTGCCGCAATTTGTCACGGTCCACAAATGCTAATTTCTGCTAATGCCGTTCGTGACCGTATGATTACCTGCTGGCCGTCAATCGCGATTGATGTCAAAAACGCTGGCGGTTTATACATGGACAGACAAGTTATTGAAGACCACAACATCATCACGTCTCGCAAAATCGATGATGTGGACGCTTTCAGCGACGCAATTATTCAAGCGCTAGCCGTATCTTCAGTACCGTCATAGAAGACTCGTCCTATCCGCGAACTTACCCCTCTCAATCCTTCCATGATGGGTAGGAACCAAGCGTCCGCAATGAGGGAGCAAACTCCGCCAAATGCATAAGTGCTCGCTCGCAACGGATATCATCACGATTAGCGGATAGGTCAGCATAAAACATGTACTCAAACGGACGGTCTGGAATGGGCCGTGATTCTAGTTTCGTCAGATCTATGTCTCGAAGCGCAAAAACACTTAAAGCTTTAAAAAGCGCTCCCGGATCATTTGGCACAGTGAAAACGATTGTCGTTTTGTCGGGTACTCCGAGCGGTACGGCATCACGGCTTATGATTAAAAATCGCGTGAAATTCTCCGCAACATCCTGAACGGCCTGTTTGATTACACGGAGCCCAAAGATCTCCGCCGCCCGTACAGACGCAATAGCAGCACTATCGGTCAAACCCTGTTCTTTAATCATCTTCGCGCTGCCAGCAGTATCGTAAGTCGCAACAATTTCAACATTATTCAGTGTCTGCAGAAAATGCTCACATTGCTCCAGACCTTTAGGATGCGAATAGACGCGACGGACCTGACCTATTTCAGTATCCTCAAACGCGATCAGATTATGTACGACTAAATGCTTTACCTCGGCCACAATAGGAAGTTCGTGCTCGACCAACAAATCATAATTTCGGTGAATACTACCTGCGATGGTATTCTCAATCGGAAGAATACCGTGCGTAACCTCCCCTGCATCCACAGCATCGAAAACAGCATCAAAGCTTAAGCGTGGACTGGGTTCAGCTTTTAAATCAAAACTGAGCGCAGCGGCTTCACTATAAGCTCCAGGCTCTCCCTGGTAGGCGATATGCACTAGTTAAGAATACACCTCGGTGTCGGTCAGACGGTTTAAATCAAAAAAGCACCTTCTCTATAAAGAAATAAAGAATCTTCGGTTTCCAAGGAGACGAAAAGCTTGGGAGGTAAGTTGAGACCAGAACCTAGGACGATGACGATGCTTCTCTTACACCGCCTGTCGCCCAATTTGTCTCGTTTGAATCAGTTTTTTCACCTGAATCACTCGGGGTAGCTGCTCGCATAGCGTCTTCGAACGCCTCTCGGCCTTCTCGAGCTGCTTCACGGGCCTTGTCAACCGTCCCGCGAACCCGTTCAATCTCACTGACAAAATTGTCTAGCGTCGGCTCAATCTGGTCACGCACACGCCGCCCACGCTCTGTCAGGTACAGGCCTCCAACTACTGCACCAGCTACCGCACCCAAAAGCGTCGAAAGTAAAACTTGAGACCGTTCGTCCACGTATGCCTCCGTGCCGTTTAGAAGATAATACACCGTGCTGGCTTAGCCTGGTTCTCCCCATTCAGAATAGGCATCCTCTTAAAAACGAAGAGCCAGTCCCAAAGACGCACGCCAAAACGCTGGAGATTCAAACACAACATCACGAATACTTTCACCGATACTAACTGCACGGGTATAGCGGAGATCAAACCGTGCACCGGCATGATCACTAAAAAACCCCATCACTCCGCCGCCAACAGCAACCCCTAAACCGTCGGCTTTCGTCGAAAGAGCAACGGTTGACACTTCGGTCTTCATCCAGCCCATGCCACCAACAACATAAGGTCGCACACCTTTAACAGGAATGCCGATAATTAAATTTCCCATGGCTGTCGTGGTGCGACTATTTTCTACGAAGACCGTGTTGATGGAAGCTTTCGCAGTACGAGCGAAATCAATCTCAAAACCAAATACCCCACCAGCCATCGCGGCAAGAGACGCTCCAAGTGTTGTCACCTTCTCCGTTGGATGGCCCTTGACGTCGTGTGCACTATAGGACGAACCGATAAATGGCGTAAAAATGCTGTCAGCAGCCAGGCCAACTGGAATGCAGAAAACAATTACTGTAATTATTCCAGTCGCGTGAAGGCACCTACCCGCGTAGACCAACGGTCTCATGATTGGCATCCTCTTATGCGAAACCCTGACGATGCATCATACCTGAGGTCTATAATTCGACTATGCTTGAACAAGACCAGACACCGCAACCCAAACAAACTATCTCGACCAATAAAAACAGCTCGACCAAGGATGACGCTGTAATCTGTGAACGGTGCGGTGCTGAGATGTTTCGGATGCACGCGGTCTGGCGTTGTCCCGAGTGCCGGTATAAAACTGATTGCTGCGGTTGGTGACCGAATCTGGCTGCCCAAGCTCGGACAGCAATCAGAACTAAGTAGTCGCTTCAGTTTGCTCAGCTTCTGGAGCCTCGGCGGACACCTCACCAGCATCTATCGCCTCGTGGGTAACTGCCTGCACCACATCATCAAACGAGGACATGTCAATCGCATCGTAATCAGGCGGGCACCCAAAGTCACGTTTCCCCGGAGCGGTTTCATTGCCAACGGTTACGCACAGTCCGCAACCAATGCACTTATCAATTCGAACCGCACAGACCATACGCCCGTAGATATCGGGCTCTTCAACTATGCACTCTTCAACTGGGCACGCGGCTTGGCATATTGAACAAGCAAAAGCCCCAAAACAGCGTTCTGGATCGATTACGGCAATCTTGCGAGGGTCACGCTTGCGAGGCGTATTCTGAAGTTTTGTCCACATAAGCTTGATTATTATAGCCGACCGCAGCTAACCAACACTGGCCACTCAGGCAACGAGCATCTCAAGTAATAAAAAACAGCGTCTCCACCGCAGTCAACGTCACACAAGCGAAACCACCTGATTATGTAGACTGCCCGCGAGCACTAATCTCCCAGACCGCCTCTACAACTCCGTTACGAACAGCGTACATCTGGTCATACAGATTCACGACTGGATCGCAATGCGATACGATAAGTTCAAGTTTGTCACCGACTTGATACGTGCGGCTCGGGTCTTCATATCGAATGCTTCCAAATTCATCAGACCCGGATGTGTAGCTCATGCCTGTTTCACCCTTCACAATCGCCCATGGACGATTAATGGTGCACGCCTTAGCCCCAGCATCAGTTGTTGCTCTCCCGGTGTATTGCGCATTCAACACCGTAGTTAAGATGGTTAACGAAGGATTGAAATCACTATAAACCTCAGCGTTATCCGCGCTACCAATACCTATGTACTGGGCGTCCATAAACACATAACTCCCTACTTGCACATCCGTCAGCCCAGAGGTCTGATGATCGATATTGTAAGTACCCGTTCCACCGCCACTAAAAATTTCGGTACTCAGTCCCGCTCGTTGAAACTGCTCAAATGTTTCAGCAGCCGGCACTAACCGTTCCAGTGTTTGAGCTTCTCGCTTTTTAAAACCAGTAACATGCTGAGAGCCACCGTCATAACACAGCATGCCACGAAGTCGCAGACTCGGAAGTCGATCGACGAGTTGCGCCAATTCGAGTGCCGGCTGCCCTGGAGTAATCCCTGTTCTATGCCCTCCAGGATCTACATCCACAACAACATCCGCTACAACACCAAGAGATTCCGCTGCCTCGGCAAGCAATCTGGCATTCTCTGGTGTATCAGTTGCTTGAATAAATTGATCGCACCATTTTCTGAGATGCATGGCGCGGCTAATTTTCGTTGGTGTGACATTACTAGTGGTCATCAACAAAGGCTCAATGCCATGCTTGAAAAGAGCGTGCGCTTCACTAATCTTGGCAACGCAAATACCCACTGACCCCGTCTCGAGCTGCATGCGTGCAATCTCCGGTGTTTTGTGTGTTTTTGCGTGCGGGCGACTAGCGATACCATTACGAGTGACCGTACGCTGCATCACTGCAATGTTCGCTTCGAGCACGTCAAGATCAACGACAAGTGCCGGAGTATCGAGGTCCCACATCGACACCCCCAGCTCGTTGATTGCTGCTCCTGACGCCTCAGCGCGTCGTGTCAACTCTGTTGCAGAATAGCCCTTCACTGGTGATGGCACCCAGACTGCTGCTCCGGCTCCTGCGGCTTGAAGGAAATGTCGGCGTGAAAATGGCATTGTCATAGGTGCAGTTTTACCCCATTTCAGCTGGCATCGCCAGGTGAACGAGCACAGCGGTCACAATCAGGACCAAGATGCCCAGTACTAACTCGGCTCGAATCGACCCGAATAACCTACTGGTGGCACTAGAGTGATCGAGTCGAGGTACTAAATACCGCCAGTTATAGGCTCCAACAGCGATGGTGAAAATAACAAGAAAAAGCTTCAACAACAGTGTTCTGCCATAAAAATCACTCCACAAATACTCAACCGAGCCGAGATAAAACCAGCTAGTGGCTATCCCCGTAACGACCAACACCATCACCGCAAAGATCGCTCGTCGCGAAAAGCGTCGTACGAGCGTTGCAAACCACGTAAGACTGTTCTGAGACTCTGCAGCGCAAAACAACGAACCTATCAAAAACAACGCGAACAAAGTACCCATCCAGACACCAGCAGCAAGTCCATGACCAACCTGCACGGCCCACAACAACGTAGTATCACTAAACGACATCGCGTGACCAGTAAGTGGAAGCGTCAGCCACAGAACAAGAGTGAAGACCGTGAGAGTGTTCCAACCTAAACGGTTCTGCGATGATCGAACCACCATTACGGCTAGGCTCGTCAGCATGACGACAACAGCATGAAATTGCCACTGCCCACCCCATCGGCTTTCAAAACCGACGACTCTCACCAACTCCAATGTGACCGGTTCATCAAGGCCAAATACAGAAAAGGTCTGCGCATAGAGTCGAACAAAAACCGCCGCAATGACAAGCCCATTCGCATAGGAAGCCACCGACTGTAACAGCTGTTCAATTCTCGAAGATATTTGAGGCGCAATCCGCACCGGACCAATCAATTGTCTCAGCGAAACAGCACCCGTTAGACCAACTAAACCAAGATACGTAAGCCATTTCCCAAACGCGAGATAAACGAGTGAGAGTGCTTCTGCTTCCATAAGCCGGAGCCAGGATCGACGCGTTGCACTAATGACTATTAACGGCCGCCACTACAGAGCGTACTAGTCAGCCGAACGAACAGTAAACGCAAAATCGCCACGTTGTGTATGTCCGTCATCGCCAGCCGTTCGCCATTTAACCGTATAGTTCCCATCCGTCAAAACAGATGGAACCACAGCCATCAGTGATTTGTCTTCCTTAACAGTCGTATCACCAAGCGAAATGTCCCCGACAGCTCCTTCAAGTAGCAGCTGACTAATAGCGTCATCCGGCAACTGTGTGTACCACACTTGAATATGATGCGGGGACGACGTTAGCCGGGCACCATCCTCTGGCATAGTTTTTTGAACACGCATGTGTGCCCATAGCGTCGTGACACACAGTACCGACAGCAGGCACAGGACGCAGCCAAAAGCGAGACCCGATCTCTTTAACGACATGTAACTGGCCTTTCGTTTTTCAGAACGAATAACAATATCACCCTACGCACTCGAACCATTGTTGAGCAATGCGAATCTTCTCGAACAATTTCAGTGCACCTATGTGGTTAACATGATAACTGTCGGCAAGATTTTTAGCGCCAGATGCATCGATCGACCAGAAATTGTAGCAGTAATCCCTGCAAGAGTTTCCTGAATTACTGACTACCTGCGGTAGGATGTGACGGAATGACTACTGTCTACGACAAGGTTTACCGCTTCGCCCAGAACAACCCAGAAGAATTCTGGGGAATAGCCGCGGAACAGCTGTACTGGAATGAGAGGTGGGAGCGGGTACGTGATGATTCCAACCCACCGTTCCACCGCTGGTTCGTTGGAGGCAGTCTCAATACTTGCTACAACTGTCTTGACCGCCACATCGACCGAGGCCGCGGAAAACAACTTGCGCTGATTTACGACAGTCCCGTCACCAATACGCTTCAGCATTTTACGTATAGAGAACTCAGAGACGAAGTCGCTCGCGTGGCTGGAGCACTAAAAACACAGGGCGTCGCTGTAGGTGACCGAGTCATCCTCTATATGCCAATGGTTCCGGAAGCAGTGATCGGTATGCTTGCCTGTGCTCGGCTCGGCGCTGTTCATTCCGTCGTGTTTGGTGGGTTCGCCGCAAAAGAACTCGCAACTCGCATTGACGATGCGAAACCGACACTAATTCTTTCCGCTTCATGTGGCATCGAGGGCGACCGCGTTATCCCCTATAAACCGTTGCTGGACGAAGCGATCGAACTAGCCACACACCAACCCAAACACGTTTTGATATTGCAACGTCCCCAAGTCCACGCCTCGCTTGTGCCAGGTCGAGACCTTGACTGGATCGGCACCTGTCAAAACAGCGACCCAGTCGACTGCGTACCGGTATCAGCTACCGACCCGCTATACATCCTGTATACCTCCGGCACCACCGGCGTTCCAAAAGGCGTCGTCCGGGATAATGGCGGTCATGCCGTCGCACTCAACTGGAGCATGGAACATATCTACGGTGTCGGTGCTGGTGAGGTCTACTGGGCTGCTTCCGATATCGGCTGGGTAGTCGGACATTCTTACATCGTGTATGGCCCACTACTCCGCGGTGCAACAACTGTCCTTTATGAAGGCAAACCGGTTGGTACACCTGACCCAGGTGCCTTTTTTCGTGTCATCGAGCAACACGGTGTCACAACACTCTTCACTGCACCAACAGCATTCCGCGCGATAAAAAAAGAAGACCCAGATGGGCACCACATAAAAACATACGATCTTTCGCGATTCCGCACCCTTTTCCTTGCAGGCGAACGCTCAGACCCCGACACGCTCACATGGGCACAGCATCATCTCCAAGTCCCGGTAATTGACCATTGGTGGCAAACGGAGACTGGATGGCCGATTGCAAGTAATTGCATCGGGCTCGGTATGCTCCCGATTAAACTAGGTTCTCCCACAAAAGTCGTTCCTGGCTTTGAGGTAAAAGTTTTGGGTGAGAATGGCGAGGAAATGCCTGCCGGTGAAATCGGTGCGCTGGTTTTAAAACTACCCATGCCACCAGGGTGCTTACCTACGTTGTGGCATAACGATAACGGTTATCAACAAAGTTATCTATCACGATATCCAGGCTATTACCTAAGTGGCGACGCTGGCTATCGAGACGAAGATGGATACCTGTTTATCATGAGTCGTGTAGATGACATTATCAACGTCGCCGGCCATCGACTCTCGACGGGGGGTATCGAAGAAGTACTCGCCGCTCACCCTGACGTAGCCGAGTGCGCTGTTGTCGGAGTAGCCGACGCATTGAAAGGTGAAGTTCCTATCGGATTTGTAGTGACCAAAGCAGGCGTCACCAGGCACCCAGACGATATTGTGTCCGAAGTGATCGCTCGAGTGCGAAAGACAATCGGCCCTGTCGCCGCCTTTAAACAGGCGACCCTCGTGCCGCGACTTCCAAAGACACGTTCTGGAAAGATCTTGCGTGGCACAATCAAAAAAATTGCAGACGGCGAATCCTATGCAACGCCCGCCACCATTGATGACCCTAGCATTCTCGACGAAATCACGGCTGCCCTCGCGGGTCTCGGATACCCGAAAGACTCTGACAGTAACGCTCGGTAGCCAAATTTGTTAGCGAAGTACGCTACTCATTGGTGCACCTGCATAGCCAGTCATTTCAAGATACCCTTGGCCTGATACCGAAACGTCGCCATGCGTTCCGACTGCATCAACCGCTCCTTCCCAATACGTCACACCGGTGGACTGAGCCGTTACCAGTTCCTGTGCATCAAGCGCGGCAGATATATCAAGCTGTAACCCAAGCGATGGTATGTCAATACGCCAATCGACTGGGTAAGCCGCACCACTAACCGACGAGATCCATCGACGGCGGGGAAACAGCCTCACATCAGTACTTTCCAAATGAGTGATCCCTTCAGGCGTAATTACAGTACCGCTAGACCGGATATCCGTTCGCCCGTCGCTATCTCGCAATGTATAAACCATAAGATCAGTGCCATCATTAAGTTGAATGGAAAACCAATCCCAGCCGGCTTGATCAGCTTCAAGAAAACTACTTCCAAATTCATGATCCATCCAACTTGTTCCAGTGACCTCAAAAGCTTCACCATCAACTTCAAGTCGACCCCGTGTCGGAAGGCGAGTGAAAGAATAGTAGTGAGACGCGTTCCCTACATCCTCACCTTTTTGACTAAATCCCTGGTGTCCATGCAACACTGGGCCCGCATCGCTCTCAAGCTCCAAGTCAAGAAGCAAGCGCCCATTTTCATTCGAATCTATTGCCTGCAATCTATGCACCTGTTGAGTCGCAGTCGCCCTCCAGTCCTCATTCCACACATCGAGGCTATCCGTACTCGCACCTGCCCACCCCACACCAGCACGGTTTAAACGTTCCGCGACACGATGGACGCCACGACGCACATCCGTGATCGCAAAATGAGCCATATGTAAATCCCGCACAGTCCACTGGGATGGATTCACGGGAGCTGCATCGACACCTACACGAAAAAATGTCAGCTGGTAACCAAACCGACGCCCCTCCTGCGTATACAAAGTACCGGTGTAGTACCACCACTCAATCCGATAGTCAGGGTGAGCGGCATGATCGCGAGGGAATGCAAGGTCATACGTGGGATTTGCCAATCGCCACGACTGTGTAGCCTGGTTTCCGGTCTGCGCTGAAATTAACGCCTGCAAGATAAACAGACTCATACCTACCAACATTCCACAAAGCACTCTCTGCATCATTCCTGAACTCCAGCAACATCTCGAAGAACAAAACGAGACGCGAGACGAGCCGGGTATAAACCAGCAACGGCCGTTGCAACCAGTATGGCCACGCTCGATTGCCCAAGGAACACTAGCGGAACATGAAACTGGATGGTCCACCCGAAACTCTGCACATTTATTACATAAATGAGAATCAATGACAGCGCAAAACCTACAATCAGACCAATTCCGAGTGTTAACACCCCCAAAATACCAGCTTCAATCACGATCATACGACGCACCTGACCACTTGCGGCACCAACAAGACGCAACATCGCGAGTTCATGTCGCCGTTCAAGCGCCAAGGTCAACAGTGTCGCCGCCACACCAAACATTGACACCGCCACTGCAATCACCTCAAGAGCATAGGTAATCGCAAATGTTGAATCAAAAATCTCAAGAACCTCCTGCCTTAGTGACGCATTGGTTGCGACCAACACGGGGCGCTCAGTTCCCAATCTATCCTGTAATTCCTCGCGAACAGTGCCTGGATCAGCATCCGGATTTAAATAAACCGATAGACCCGCTGGTCGAGCCAAGTCAAAATGACGGGCAAAGGTTTCACTATCCATCACCACTAAACCCCGGTCATTGGAGTAATCAAAATAGACGGCAACTACCAGAAACGAAGTCTCTCCCTGTGGTGTCGGTAGAGCAATCGTGTCGCCCACTGCGACGTCATGCTTAAGAGAAAAAGCCTCAGAAATTACGACAGCATCAACACCAACTGCCGTAGCCATTGCAGCCAGACCATTATCAGGTGCCTTGAATAGCAACGCACCATGGTCGAGTAGCACCGGAAACCTACCAGCACCAACAACAATTGGTGCTCCTTCGTAATTCACATCTATTGCAGTAAATCCATCAACAGCGACCACATCCGGATGACCGTTAATTAATGCTTCGGTCTCAGGTGAAATCGAGCTTCCTTGCGGTGATGAGCGTGCACTCGACACAAACAGGTCTGCCTGTAACGTCTGCCCAACCCAATAGACGACCGTTTCCCGAAAACTACCGACCATAATGGCAATCGCTACCATCATCGCCAAACTGACGGCCAATGCGGCCACCGAAATTGAAAGTCTGGGGATCGCACTACCCAAGTTGGCATGAGCCATATGGCCCTCTACGTGCAACCACCGGGCCATCGCACCACCACAAAATCTCCGAAATGCATACAACACAGCCGGCATCAGTACAGCTGCACCAAAAACCACAGCCAACGATGCGAGCAAACCAAATATTGGCAACCCGTCGATTGGTTCCTGTTGTGCGCACCAAATAGCTAAAACAAAAAGACTGGCCGGAATAATCAGAAATCGCCGCGGCAACCGGTTGCGAGCCTCAAGGACAACATCACCACGCAACGCTGCCATTGGCGTAATACGCGACGCTTCGCACACTGGCACAAAGGCCCCAATGATTGCGAGCGGAACCCCAACTGCAAACGCCAACGCAATCATCCCGACACTGAGTGGTGGAACCTGCGCTGCGGTAGCCACCCAAAACTGACTAACGGTCGATGACGTCAATCGAACCGCCCCCTGAGCTAACAACCAACCTAAGGGCGCCCCAATCGCGGAACCAGCAACAGCAAGAAGCGTCGCCTCGCCAAGAAATAATCCAACGATGGTAGAACGGCCCGTTCCAACCGTTCGTAAAATACCGATTTCATGCCGCCGAGTAATCACGGATACCGACACAGTGTTGTAAACAAGAAACAAGCCAACAAGCAGCGCAATAAAACTAAGGGCAGTGAGATTAAAGTGAAATGCGCGCAGCATACGCTCAACCTCGGCACCACGCCTCTCTGGTCGCCGTACACCAAGACCATCAGGCAACCGAGCTGCAATATCCTGTTCGGCTTGATCAATGCTGACACTGTCCGCGAGTCGTATATCAATACGAACGACTTGTCCGAGTCCCCCCAAGACCCACTGGGCAGCTGCAATATCCATGAGTGCGAAGTTGCCATTTAACACACTGGCCGGTCCTTCATTTCCCAAGATCCCAGCAATACGAAGCAACACCACGCGGTCGCCAACCTGCATCGTCACTGAATCATCGACGGCAAGAGCATGCCGGCGAGTAAATGAATCCGTTAAAACCACGGCATACGGGTCCGTCAACAGCGACAGAAATTCTTGCGTTGTAACACGACGCGGTATCTCTTCATTCACTAGCTCATAGTCACGGAAGGGGCGGTCACTAAGAATGTCAATCCCCAACAATCGCACAACTTCAAACTGATCCAAGTCATCCTCGATCGTTGGAGACAACAGAATGTCGGCATCCATGACGGGACTAACACGCCCATAGCCACGCAGCCAACCGAGGCTGGATATGCGGTCTTCGCGAATACCAACACCTGGCGCAGTAATTTCCAGGGAAGTCCGACCAGCCATTGCATCCATGACCGTCGAAAACCCGTTTAGCGAGCTGGCATTCGCGAGTTGAATAGCCACAACAACAGCGACGCCAACGGCGAGACTCAATACGGTGGCAACGCTCCGCAACGGCTGCAGGCGCAGGCTGCGAGCAATAAACCAACGAAACAGCGTCACGACACATCCCGCGTGATAAACCCATCACGCATTTCAATCACCTCGCCCGCGGCAGCAGCCACAGCTGGATCATGCGTTGCAAGCAGCAGTGCCACCCCCGAGTCACGATTCACATCTATTAAAACGTCAAGGATGGTTCGTCCCGTCTCGCTATCAAGATTCCCAGTAGGTTCATCCGCCAAAATAAGTGCTGGTTGATGAATCACAGCACGGGCAATCGCGACTCGTTGTGCTTCACCACCTGATAATTGAGACGGAAAATGGTTCAGACGATGAGAAATCCCTACGCGCTCCGCCCATTGTCCAGATAAATTGGCGACGCCGTGGGCCGAACGCCCCTTTAACAACAGCGGCAATCCAATGTTCTGCTCAACCGTCAATGTCGGCAGCAAGTTAAAAAACTGGAATACGAACCCCACCCGCTCTCGACGAATCCGAGTCAGACCGTCATCATTCAAAGTGTCTAATGACTCGCCTTCAAGACGTACCGCGCCTGAAGTTGGGCGATCCATGGCGCCACAAATGTGCAGTAATGTCGATTTTCCGCACCCTGAAGGACCAACCAATGTAGTGAACGACCCAGCGTCGAGACTCACGGTTAGTCCATTTAGAACGGGAATCGTTTCATTGCCCCGTTCAAAACTCTTATGAATATCTGTAGCTTCTAGAACGACAACGGGCATCAAGTGGTTAGAATTCTGTTAGTGCAACGCTTCATATTCTTCGTAGTTATATGCGTGGCCATTGTCAGCCCGATAAGTGCCTCAGCACAGTTCGAAGCTGGAGCCGCTGCTGTTGAAATCACTCCTGTCCTCTGTGCTGATGCCACGACTGACGCTCGTACCAACCAGTATGACATTATCCGCGACTGCTATCGATGGGTGCACCTTGGCGGATTTAGTCCTTTTGTACCTTTTCGAACAGACGCGCGACTCGCCACAGGCATCCATGACCCCCTCTGGGCTCGCAGTCTCGCGCTTCGCGACGACACCGGTAATACTGTTGTACTCGTCGCGGTCGACCTTCCTGGTCTTAGTCGAAAACACACCGGGCCGGTACGCCGGCGTATTGCTGCCGAGTACGGACTTCCGACCACTCACATCATCATCCATTCAACACATACACACTCGGCGCCCGACGCGAGCGGTTACTGGTCGACACTCATGAGTGGCAACAATCGGCGCTACGGACAACAGGTACGCACCAAACTCTATGAGTCAATCGCCAGTGCACTCGATACTCTTCGTCCCGCAAATCTTCGAACAGCCACAACCACGCATCTATCGTGCATCGAAAGACAGACTGGCATCCTGAAATCAGACCCATATTGTTCTTTTCCTAGCAGTAGCATCGAACTCAGAAATAACCCCGAGGCGTATGACCAATATCTCATTCAGCGAGACCAACGTGACCCAATCGTTAGAAACACACGAATCGTGACTGCATCACTTACTGACACTGAAACCAACGCTCGTATCGCTACCTTCGTAAACTGGCACAACCACCCCGATACACTGGGCAGCAGCAACCGGCTCATCTCCAGCGATTACCCGCACTATCTCCGTGAATATCTTGAAGAACATGCGGGCGGTCTTGGAATTTACGCCGTCGGCACACTCGGCAACCAGATAGGTGGACTGCGAGGAACACCTGTGCCTCTCTGGAATCAGAACGGCGAGCGGGTCTATGAAACCAGCTCGAATGGCTCTCGTCAGCCAGTTTTGGTTAACGACGGCTGGGACAAAATCCGCTCGACTGGTTATGAGATCGCAGATGCTGCACTAAAGGCACTAACATCTGCTGCGCCAAGACACAATCCCCGTATCCGTGTTCGATCAACTGAGCTTGATGTGCCAATCGACAATGCAATTCACATACTCGGTACGTGGTCAGTCTGGCACGACAGTGCTGAACCTCCGGAGAGACTGCAGTATCACTGGCCTACGTGCTGGGGGATTTTAGGATGCGTCCGATCGGAAATTAGTTTGATCGAAATTGGCGACCTGAGCCTGCTGACTGCACCCGGTGAAATCGATCCCGCCTATGCGATCGGGCGCACGGAGCACACCACGGACTACGGTCCACCTTGGGGTCTATGGACGTTTCCGAGTCTACGAGGCATTGATGATCGTATGCCTGGAACACACCATGGCTTTCTTGGTTCCACTCATGACTATCTGTCCTACATGGTGCCAGTCGCGGACAATGTGGGATGGTGGAACTTTTCTCACCCCAATCACTATGAAGAATGGGTCACGATTAGTAAGCACTTCGGCGATAGGGTCGCGAACGTCTGGGATGAACTCGTCGAACAAGATTCCCAATAGATACGTACCGTAATGTCACCCTGGAGAGAGTTCACGCCGGCAATTTTTGAAACATGTGAACCGACGCTCGACGGCTGGATCGCTCATCCCGCTGAAACAATTACAGCTATTGCATACCTCGCCGTCGCCATATTGTTGTGGCGACAATTCAGGTGTCGTGACCGGACGCTCTTTGTTCGTTATCTACCCTTGGCTCTTGGAATCATCGGTGTCACCTCGATCTTGTTTCACGTTTCGTATACCGCACTTTTCCAGGTCATAGACGTCGCCGCGATCCCACTGTTCATGGGATACATCTGTGCCGCCACTGTCATACACCGTCGGCAAGCGGATGTGTCGACTTTCCCATGGATTTTTTGGTTTATTACCGTAATCAGTGTGCTTCTAGTCACCACAAACCTCGCAGTTGGATTCGCAATCGTAATCAGTCAAGGATGTGCCATTATCTGGTTGTGGTGGACAAAGCCACCCACTCGAGGAAACACTGATGCGCGCCGAGCAATTCTATTACTCATCTTTGGCGCGATACTCCTTGGACTCGACCACGCAGCAATTGGCTGTGTGAGCGGTGTTAACGCTCACCGTATACAACCGCATAGTGTCTGGCACCTACTGTCCGCGGCTAGCGGTTACTTCTTTTACCGTGCCGAAAGTCAACTTGAAAGGAATTGGTACAGGCCGGTCTTATAAAGCCCTGAAACCCCAGCGGCCAATCATTCCTGACGACAGCAGGCAGGCGACGGTCGACCCAAACACCGCAAGAAACCACTGCACGGCAACAGACGTTTCAGACGAGACAAAAAAGATCACAAGTGTCAGAACAGCGGCCCCAGCGGCGCCACTGACAAGTCCAACCCCTGCCGACCGCATCATCGGTTTCCAGCCATGACCAGCGAGAAGAACGACAAGACCACCGATCAAGAGATAGCCCACTGAAAATGCTGGCACAAAACGAATAGCAAGGGCACCAACCGATTCATGCCCCACTAACGCAGGCAGCGTCGCCACAACACCCGCTATAGGCCACACCCCTAAGCCATGAGCCACGGCCAAAGCGAACCGACATCGAACACTCAGAGCTAACAGCTGCCCGGTAAGCAAGCCGCCACCGAATGCCGACAAGCCTAAAAGCAACAACGGAATAAGGAACGGTTGTCCCAGGAAAATGGCCTGACGGCCTAACCACGGAACCACAACGAACAACACCAGCAAGGGAAAGAAAAGTCCAAGCCCATCGACACTGGCTTCACGTATCCCAGAGCGTCCGCGGCGATAATCAGAACGCAATATCCGACCCGGCAGCAAATAC
>CAZWKO010000020.1:0-16701 GCA_964634925.1 uncultured Vicinamibacteraceae bacterium | reverse complement strand
AACTTTGACGATGTCATCTTGAGCCCTTCGCAATATTCAAAGTAGGACATATCCATGCGAAAAGATCCATCATTCTTCAAATCGATCAAATGTTCACGAATACGATCAACATAGGTCGGCTCTCCATATGGAGCGAGACCCATTAGCTTGTACTCACCCGAATTCACCCTAAAACCCGTGAAGTATGTAAATGCTGAATACAACAATCCAATCGAATGCGGAAATCGCTGTTCGTGGGTTAATTCAATACGATTACCCTGACCTACACCGTATGTCGTTGTCGCCCACTCACCGACACCATCCAACGTCAAGATGGCAGCCTCATCGAAGGGCGATGGAAAAAATGCGCTCGCCGCATGTGATTCGTGGTGTTCCGTAAAAACGACCTGCTTGTGGTATCGCCCCTCGAGACCTTTGGCAATTTCACGCGGCAGATGAAGTTTCTGCCGAGCCCACAAAGGGACAAATTTCAGGAATGACTGGAACCCTCGCGGGGCATAAGATAAATATGTTTCCAGTAGCCGTTCAAATTTTAAAAACGGTTTGTCGTAAAACCCAACGTAGTCCAGTTGCTCAGGTGTTAAGCCAGCCTCATCGAGGCAATAACGAATCGCATGGACAGGAAACTCGTAGTCGTGTTTTTTTCGTGTAAATCGTTCTTCCTGTGCTGCAGCAACCACCTCCCCGTCGACCAACAGCGCCGCAGCAGAGTCATGATAGAAAGCCGAGATCCCGAGAATCACAGTCATTAATTAACGTTGTAGTTTAACCAGTTACCACGAACTATTGTCCTGCTTCTCGGTGGTTGCTGACATATCGCTTTGACGATCTGTCTCTGGTGGTAGTTCCACGTCAGCCGTGAATTCTGAGACTTTATGCGAGTCGATGGGTAACAGTCCATACTCAGACGCAACCTGCCCCACAACTGCTCTAATTCCAGCATGCACACGAACCGCACGACGCCACATGCTCCCAATCGCAATAGCACTAACTCCACACCACGCAAAAAACCCCACAGCCTGTCCCATCATTGCCAAAACACTTCCACCAAGACCAAATCCTATTAGCGCTAAAACACCCCACGGCGCCAACCGATGCCGCGTTGCTACCCTGAAAAGACATCTTCCTCCATCATGCTCTTCTAGTAAGGTCCGTAAATCGACCCAACCAAAAAGCCCAGTGGATACTGACACGTCTCGGTCAAGCTGCCATGGATCATGCGCATGCACAGAACGCGTCGCACTATGCAACTGAAGTCGATGGGACATCTCATTTAGCAGCGTCACACGATCAATCCATCGTTCGCTCCAAAAATCTTCAACAGTGAGACGACGGATTAGCAAGGGGATAACATTCGGCCACGACAGCGAATATGTCACTCCCTGGACTGGGGACGTGAAACCCTCTCGACGATCGGCTGTAACTGGGGACCATAAATGACCAAGAAAGCGCCCCCAGGCACGAGCAATTGGCTGTGCAAGATGCAACCATGCAATCGTTAAGCGGTACCGCAGGACACTGGCTCGTCCTAAAACCCCGAGCCGGGGAAGCGCATTCACGTCCGTCTGCCACCCGTAAATCAAACAGCGGGATATCGTTGTCGCAAAGCCGATACCTGCCACAAATAGCATGACTCCAGCTACACGGGTTTGCCCGACTACAAAACAACCCACGCCGACAGCAGCTAAAGCGACCGACGCCATTTGCCATGGCATTAGATGCGGCAAAGAGGTCAGTGATGGCACCTGCGCGCTGTATACCGTGGGAAAAGCAGCGGTTCCCCAAGCACCTGCATTGACCTGTACCCGAGAGATCGCATGCATAAACGGCAGAGGACTATAGATACGACCTTTCCAGAGGGCCTGACCATCAAGAAAGCGTTCTGGATGTACATCCATCAACCAGGTCTCGGCTTGGCCGTAACCAACTTGCTGGCGCCAAAAGGCCTTGACCGTACTGCGATGTCGGTGCCAAACCAATGCCGCCGGCGCAAACTCAATACGACCTCCGGTCGCCTGCAGCCGCCAGCACACGTCGACATCGTCACCAGCGGCATGAAACGATTCATTAAAACCACCAATCGCGACCAATGCATCGCGACGAAATGCCATATTGCAACCGGGCACATGTTCAGCAAGTCGGTCGTCAATCAAGATATGCGTGGGTGACCCCGGTGCACGCGCAACGCATTGAGCAACCCATGGGTCATCATCGGGAACGACATTGGGGCCGCCGCTACCGACCGCGTCTGAGCGTAAAAACGGTTGAACCAGATAAGTCAGCCACTCTGGATCGACGCGGACATCGGCATCCGTATACGCAACTATCGTCCCTGTCGCATGATTAAGTGCGAGGTTCCGGGCGGCACTTAACCCAACGTGGTCCGTATCGATAACCGAAACACCACTATGGCGTCGCGCAAGCGAGTCGGTAGCATCTGAAGACCCATCATTAATCACAATAATTTCGTAATCGTGATAATCGAGTAACGAAAGAGATTCTAGGCATTCTTCGATCGTATCTGCAGCGTTGTGCGCACAAACCAAGACCGAGACGCGCGGCCACCGCACTCGTTCTTCTTGACCAAATCCAACATTTTTGTACTCTCGAGAAACACCAAGCAGCGCAGGTTTCGGCTGTCGGTCGACAGTCGTTAGTCCGAATCGCCAATCGTTGACGCGCTGACCACCGCGCCACCAATCGTCCGTCCACGAAAACACGACTGCTCCACACGCACCTTCCTCAAAAACCGTTTTAACTTGCATGGTTGCAAGGTCGGCCTGTCCCGTTTCTCCTTCACTCAAGCTGTCAGAACCAATTTCAGTAAGCAACAACGGCCGATTTCCAGCAACAACCTGAAGATGTGCCACGTAGGCCCGTAAATCACTCTCGCGATGCAAATAGACATTAAAGGCACACACATCGAAAAACGGAAGGTCGAGATACTCCGTCGGCGGATAATTAACGTACGTGAGCAACACATCCGGCGCAACGGCTTTCGCATCGTCATAGACATTTCGAAGGAACGCCTCAATCCGAGACGCCCCGTGCCAACGAACAACACCAGGGGGAATTTCGTTACCTAGTGCAACGAGTAGTGTTGCCGGATGGTCGGCAATCGCGCGAACGTCATCAACAATATCGTGTCGGATCGATTGCGTCCGTGCCCTATCGTCAAGGAATGCTGCATGCTGCATCCAGGGTATCCCAATGACCACAGATAAACCTGCTGCAGCAGCTTCATCGAGAAAATCAAGACGTGGCACTGTATACGTGCGAACCGTATTGATGCCAGCCTGTGTCATTGCGCGAAAGTCATCTCTGGCTTGCGAAAGAGTCGGAAACTGATAACCATCCTCGTCCGGCGCAAAAGTGCCATACGACACCCCTTTAATACGAAAGCGACGCCCTCCACACGCAAGAAATTTCCCGTCGACACGCGTGGATGGATTAGGCTCAGCGTCTGGAAATGGCATAAGAAAAGACCGAACTGCTTCTCGAGGCTTCCGAACTGCTAATACTACTCGGACTACAGAGGTATAATCGGCGACCCATGCTCGATCATCGTAGGCGCATCGAGTGCGTCTGGCGAATTCTAGCCGTGCTCCTTGTTCTGGGATTCTCCACCTCTGCATCAGCACAAGAGTCGGTCTCCCTCCAGACGAACGTAATTATTTTCGGTGACAATACCGAATTCTTTAATCCCTTCCGAGATGGCGAAACACTTCTCGGAGCCGCTGGTACTGTGGCAGTCGGTATAGACCTAAACGACGATGTCACGTTTCGAGGAGGACTATTCTTCGACCACCGCTACGGCTCCAAGCATTTTTTGGAACAAGTCCGTCCAGTCATTAGTCTTTCCGTTGATCGAGGAATTTCCCGTTTTACATTTGGAACACTCGATACAGTGCCACGAGAAGGTCTCGGACCGGACCTCGTCGGGCCTCATGGATTATTACCGCCGTTACACGTGGAAACGCTTGCCTTCACTCGTCCCTATGAGGCCGGACTCCAGTGGCAGCTCTTCTCATCGCACATCACTCAGGACGCTTGGGTCAACTGGCAACGTCTCAATACGGAGAAACATCGCGAGCGTTTTGATGCCGGACTTCGTGGGCGTGTCCCAATCGATACAAAACTGCCATTCCCGATTGCTTTTGGCTACCAGCTACACCATGTGCACGAAGGCGGACAATTATTTGATGCTGGTCCCGTGAAAGACAGCTTCGCTGGCGGACCTGGTGTCATCGTCGAACCTCCTATAAGTTTTTTTGACCACAGCTCAATTGAGTTCTACCAAATGTGGTCAAAACATGTTGCCGATCGCTCCGACCATGAAGGCAAAGACCATGGACATGGAATGTTTGTTCGCGCCGCCGCAATAAAAAACGGGTGGCGTGGGCATCTTATCGCGTGGGGCGCCTGTGATTGGCTGAAAGACGAAGGCGACTTGAACTATGGATCACGCTTACAGGATGGATCCATTTTTCACCCAACGCGCCACTACGGTGAAGTTGGGCTCGCGAAAGCCTTCTATGATGCCGATGGCGTCACCCTTGAAGGAGCCGCACGTCTTCATCGTGTTGAAAAAAGATACCACTACTCTTTTCGCGTCATTGCCTATATTGATTTCGATTTTCCTGTTCTTTAATTACCAAGGTCGAACATTAAATTGTGTGCGCCAAAACAGTTCTAGATTTTCGGTCGCAACGCTAATGTTTCATACTAAATTCTTAGAGCGGGAATCGTGGACAAAAATTCTGACTTTATCGAAAGATGATGAGTAACATTTAGATATCGCGCCAAGTCATATGGCTGAGCAACACACTACTTACGGAAGTCCCGTGGCGCTCATAGTTAGAATGAGGTACTGATGTTTCGCTTTATTCACGCCGCAGACCTGCATTTAGATAGTCAGTGTAAAAATCTCAAGGAAAAAAATCAGACTATTGGAAACAGATTGCAACGAGCAACCTTTGACGCCTACGAAACATTAATTGACCTATGTATCGAGAAAGAAGTCTCCTTTCTGGTTATCGCGGGCGATGTATTTGATGGCGAGACCAAAAGCCTACAGGCGCAATTAAAATTCCGCGATGGCCTCGTTCGACTCGATAAACATGGTATCAATGCGTTCATCTGTCACGGCAATCACGACCCTCTCGATAGCTGGAAAGCTAACCTGTCGTTTCCGACGAATGTTCATCAATTCAAAGAGCAGGCAGAGCAGGTACCCGGTTATGTAGATGGCAGTATCCAATACAGGGTGTGCGGGATTAGTTATCCGACGAAACAGATCAAACACAGTCTGTTAAATAAATTCCCAAAACCCGACTGGCCAGAATTTACGATTGGGCTGTTACACGCCAACGTCGGCAACAACGACAGGCACGAACCATATGCCCCGTGTACCGTTGAGGAACTGACAGAGCTCGGTTATGACTACTGGGCACTCGGTCACGTCCATACGCGCGTGGAACTACAGCAAAACCATCCCTGGATCGGTTATCCAGGTAATTCGCAAGGACGATCCCCGATAGAAACAGGCCCACGAGGAGTGTACGTCGTCGAAGTGGGAGACGACAAACGAGTCACACCAGAATTTGTAGCGGTTCATGCGGTTCTTTGGGAACAACACGATGTCAGCATTGATGGACTCGAAACAGTGGATCAACTCGACGAACGAATCCAAGCCACAGTCGATGAGATCAGTGAAAATGCCGGCGAACGAGATGTGGTTTATCGAATTCATCTGGTCGGCCGTGGCCTTGTTCACCGCGACCTTACCGAGGAGAACAGTCCTCAGGAGTGGGCCGACCGATTAAATGGCGAGGGTCGTAATAACCATGAACCGCTTTCGTGGTGTGCGGGTGTGAAAATTACAACCACTTACCCTCATGACCTGGACCGGTTACGAAAAGGCGAAGATGTCATCGGTGATTTTCTCAAACTGACAAATGAACTCGCTCAAGACGAAACGTTAACTGAACAAGTCAAACAAGAATTATCCGAGCTGTTTGCACAAAGAAACGCCAAGCGCTATTTGAAGGAAGTTGAAGGAGCGATGCTACAGGATGTCCAGACCCTTTTAAAACAAGCGGAATCCAAAGCACTCGACCTTCTGATCTCTGACAACCACGACTGATGTCATGACGAACCATGCGCATTAACAAACTGCATATCGACGGTTTCGGCATCTATCGCGAGCGTCAGTTTACAACCAGTGCTCCACTTACCGTCTTTTATGGGCCGAATGAGGCTGGTAAGAGCACGCTCCTAGCATTTATTCGAACTGTGTTATACGGCTTTCCGACATCAAACACTAAACAATTCTACCCACCGCAGTCTGAAGGCGAGCATGGCGGTCGCTTGGTTATTGCAAACGATGCCATGGATATTTTTGTTGTTGAACGCCATCGTGGTCCGCGAGGCGGTCCGTTGGTAGTCCGTTCGCATGGTTCTGAGGTGAGTAACGGGGCACTTACCGTTGAACAACTGGTTGGCCATCAGCCGAGAAACGTGTTTGAGCACTATTTGTCATTCAATCTTGATGAACTATCCGAAGTCAGTTCCAAGAAAGCGAAAACAACTAAAGATATTACGAGTCAGTTTTATACAGCAGCGACTGGCGCAAATAGCCTGCAGGAGGCGGTCGCTAACTTGCAGAAACGCCGACAGAATATCTACACAAAGCAAGGCACAAAAAAATACTTAACGGAACGATTGAACAACCTTACCAAGCTCGACCAGAACTTACGAGATATCGAGGGGCAGTCCGCTGAATATGCGGACCTGACACGACAAATTAATAATCTGACGACATCACTGGATACATCGGAGGAACAAAAACAACAACTAGAAATACAGCTCGCTGAAGTGAAACGGTACGTCAATAGTTGGCCCCTATGGCGTGAAATAGTCAAGCTTGAGGAAACACTGGCTTCTGAGAGCCAAGCCGAGAACTTTCCTGCTGAACCGATATCGAGACTGAAATCGTTCGAAGACACTATCAAAGATCATCAAACAACCGTCGACTCACTTGATGCCGAAATCACCGCCCTGACAGAACAGGCGGAGCTTGCTATTACTTACGAGACACTTATCGGTGAATCGGCACAATGTGAATCACTTATTGAAGGTAAGAAAGCTCATCAGGGCGCCTGCCGTGATCTAAAAGCACGAGAAGCTGCAGTTGCATCAGCGAAGGATGACGTGAACCATGCGCTAAGCGATGTCGGACGCGATTGGACGGAAGAACGAGTCAAGAACCTTGACATCTCTACCCCGCAGCTCGAACAAGTCAAAGGCTGGAAAAAGCGTTTCACAGCATCACATGGACAAATGCAGAAGGAGGAAGCAGACCTCCGCAACTTGAAGTCTGAGCATCGAAACCAAGAACTCGCTGTGACTCGTTGCGAAAGCAATGTCGATTTGACCCTGGGCAATCAAATCAAGGAGAAGGTTGCCTTGATTGAAAAAGCACTGGAGCTCAAAGAAAAACACACCGCAGCAAACGCAGCATATGTTCAAGCACTTCAAAACTTCCCGAGAAATCACCAGTCGTCGTCAGAAGGTCCGACATCGCGACGGTTTCACTTAATTATCGGCACGCTATCCCTGTCACTCCTCGCACTGGCAGGTTTTCTTGAGCAACCGTGGTACGGTCTTGTCGGTCTTGTGGGTCTCGTAGGGCTTGGCTACGCAGCCCTAGCCTGGCGACGGAACGATACGCCGGAAGACGCGAGCATCTTGGAACACGATGCTGAGCAGACAAAGGTCAGTAACGCACATCAGGCATTTATGACGGCCGCCGCTCAACTCGGGTTCAGTGACCCTGACAGTGTTGAGGCCTCTGATTTAACGAAGGAAAAAGAACTTTTAGACACTGAAATAAGACACCGAAAAACATTGAATGATGCGCGTAAGGTACTTAATACATTAGAAGAACAAAGGACGGCACAAATCGAAACGAAAGAGACACAGGAGCGCCTGATCGCCGAGCAAAACGACGAATGGTGTGACTGGCTGACGTCAAATGGTTTCCCAGGCACATTAAAACCTGACCAAGTCGATACGTTTATCGCACATGTTAAAACCACTCGTGAAACTATCAAGTCATTAAGAAAAGAAGAAAAGCGACTCTACGGAGTAGAGCAGGACATCAAAGAGTACCGTCAAGACGTGAAGAAATTAGCTGGACAACATGACATCCCATTGGATGAATCGGTTACGGACGCAACGGTCTGGACCGAACAGATCAAAACACGCTTAGAGCAAGCTAACAAAGAACAGACTGATCGGAAGAATGCCAAAAACTCATTACAGAAATTAACGATTCGACAGAAGACGGCAATCGCTCAGTTGACCCGTGAATTGAATAACAAAAGTGATTTACTGAAGGCTGCAAAAGCAAAGGATGTTGAAGAATTTCGTCGCAAGGCGAATGAATGGGACCAGTTACAACAAACCAGATCGGAATTTGAACAAAAGCGCGAGCAACTCTGTGGAATGTGGATGAACGATCACCCATACGACGACCTTGCCAAAAAATGCCAAGCCAAGACGGAACGTGAAATTACAGACGAGCTGCAACGTCTAGAGACCGCCTTGTCAGGTCTCGCAAACCGTCACAAAGACGAAATGAAGGAAAGGGCTGACTTGGAGTCGGCGCGTAAATCAATGGACGGGGACGATAAGGCGTCCAAATATCGGATGGAACGAGAGGTAGAACAAACGCAGGCAAATGAACTTGCAGAAGAATGGTCGACGCTAATAGTGGCGCAATGGTTACTTGAACAGGCGCGCCGTAAGTACGAAAAAGAGCGCCAGCCAGCTGTCATTGAGAAAGCGTCTATTTGGTTTGAAAGAATGACGGGCAGACGTTATGCCCGCATCGTGCCTCCGGTTGACGGAACCGGAGAATTTTCAGTGATAGATCGACATGAACGGACCAAGAAACCGAATCAACTTAGCCGAGGCACGAAAGACCAACTCTATCTCTCGCTCCGTTTTGGATTAATTCAAAGCCTCGAAAGCCACGGTGAGCGGTTGCCAGTGATTGTGGATGAAGCACTGGTGAATTGTGACCCTGATAGGGCAAGAGTTGCAGTAGAAGCATTCGCCGAGTTAGCACGAACGAATCAGGTCTTGGTAATGACGTGTCACCCGTGGATGAGAGATTTATTTGAAGAAGTTTCCCCTAACACCAAAGTTATCGAACTCGATTCATGATCGACACTACGCGGTCCACGACTGCCTCCACGCTAATAGGTCATTAGTCAGGCAGCGCAAACACGAACAAGTTATTGCCTGAACTCGGATTCAGTTCTGGGTGCAAGGAGCCAAAATTTGATGACGTCCCTGTACTGGCGACAACATACTGCCGACCATCAACTGCAAAGCTAATGGGAAACCCCGTCACTGGCGATCCCACATTGATCTCCCAGAGGACCTCTCCAGATGTCTGATCAAACGCACGAAATCGCCCATTTGCATCGCCGCCAAACACCAACCCACCGCCCGTTGTAGCCAGCGACAACGTCGCCGCCCGCTGCTCATAGCCCCAAACGATCTCTCCTGTCTCCGCCGAAATTGCTTGAACAGTGCCAACCTGATCGGTTCCAGGAGTGAGTTGAAATCGCGCCGCCAGACGATAAACGGCTAGTCCACCTTCCATCGTCGACAGCACACGGGCACACGTATTTCGCAAGGGGTAGTACATGGTGTTGGTAAGCGGGCTGTAGGCACCTGCTTCCCAATCCTTGCCACCAATCCACGACGGACAGGACAGCACCTCTTGACCAAGTCCGCTAAACACCACCTCCGAGTTTTCGGTCACCGCTCCCGTCGCCCCGTCAATGTCACTAATCACATTCTGAGCAATTGTTGGCGTCGCCCACAAAAACTCTCCCGTCGCCCGGTCCAACGTATAGACCACTCCTGTCTTTCCCGGAATCCCCGTGATCACCTGCCGTTGTTCCCCAGGCGTGATCCCAGGGTTAATCCAACTCACCTCCGCCGGATTCGGCGTCACCGCCGTATCCACTAACAACCGCTCAAACGGATGGTCCAGGTCCCAATGGTCATTCAAATGCTGGTAATACCAATCAATCTCACCCGTATCCGCATTTAATGCCAACGTCGAGTTGTGGTACAGATGGGCAAGGTCGTTACCACCCAGCATGAACTTCGGTGCCGGCGACGTCACCGATGTCCCGACATAAATCAAATTCAGTTCTGGGTCATAGCTCGGGACCATCCAGGCACCAACATGCTGCCGGTCCTCAAAGGGCACATCCCCCCACGTCTCATCGCCCGGCTCACCCGGTGCCGGTATCGTCCGGCGGCGCCACAATTCTTCACCAGTTCTCGCATCGTGCGCCGTAATGACGCAGGACTCCGGTTTCCGGCAAGACCGCCCGGAAATCACTTTGCCATTCGCAATAATCGGCCCGGAACTCTGCATGGAGCGGTAGGTCTCGTAATCGAGAATTTCCGTTTCCCACACCAGGTCGCCCGTGCCCGCATCAAGCGCAAACACATACCCATCAATGCTCGTATCGATGATCAGGTTGTCATAAATCGCAATATTACGATTGTTCGTCCGCAAACCCGCATCGCCCACGTCGTCTGGGACCTCACGGCGGTACTCCCACAACAGATCACCCGACACCGAATCGATCGCTTGAATCACATCCCGCGGATTGGGCATGTAGAGCACGCCATCGTAGACCAATGGCGTTCCCTGTTGGCGACCGTCCGTGAGCGCGCGAGACCACACCAACTGTAAGTCGCCGACATTCTCCGTGGTGACCTGGTCCAAGGGACTGTAGCCCCAGCCATTAAGTGTTCGGCGCCACATAAGCCAGTCTTCCGCGGCGGGGTCCTGCAGCATGGCATCGGTCACTGGTTTAAATTCGGATGAAGTCTGTCCCTCAATGTCTGCCACGCCACACATGAGCATAAAAATTGCAACGGATACGACTCGGACAAATACCAGTACGCACTGGGGTATAGACATCACGTAACCTCTAATGGTTCGACCTGTGCAGGTCGGGGACCTGTCGAATTGTTCATAAACAGCAGTAGCCTAACGCAACCAGAATAACCATTTAATGCAATTTAATCATTGGGGTGTGCAACATTCGTTCCAGAGAACGAGGGATACCACACACGGCTTCACCGGTTTTCGGCAGCCTGAGGACTTTTATCTACCGCACGAAGATGAACCCAATAGTGTGGCCGCCACTTGGTCGTTTCCAGGTAATGGGTCCGGGTTATGGCAGGGGCATTTCTGGGCTGTCTTCGTCTCGAGCTCGCTCGAATGCAGGGCGAGGTATATCTGAACGTACCTGCTCCAACCAGTAGACCCCATCGTAGGGTGCGCTATTGCCACGGGTACCGAAGAAGTCAACATCGCCGTCTCCATCGGCGTCCCTGGCAATAAATTTGTCATACATGCCACGCTTCCGCCGAGAGATGTCATGTCGAATCCAATTACCGGTACCATCACCGCCGGGATGCTGAAACCAACCGATGCGGCCCAGTGCGTCGTGCACCGTGACATCGCCGTCACCTTCCCGCGGCCCCCTGCTGTAACTGCCGGCCATGACGTCCAGATAGCCGTCTCCATTGATATCAGCCATCTCCATACCGGTCATGCTATCCGGCGAGAACGTTCCAATCTCGTGAGCGTTCCACGTGTCGTCTATCAGTACGGGTTGTTCAAGCCAGACAAGTCCGCCGGCACCTCTTCCGTTACCGGCTCCAATAATGTCGAGTCGCCCGTCATTGTTTAAATCTGCATATTCGAGATTAAATCCGGCCGCCCGCATGCGATTGATACCAATGGCGTGTTCACGGAAACTCAGCTCACCAGTATTTTCAAAAAATATCAACCGCTCCTCACCCCGAGTCCCGACGATCACGTCAAGGTCACCGTCACCGTCCAAGTCAACCGGTTCGGCGTTCTGCGGCACACTGTAACGGCCGAGCTCAATCTCTGACCAGCTCTCACCTTTCAGGGGATCACCATTCAATCGATACAGAACCACCGGTGTGGAGCGCGCATACTCCGCTGGTCCTATGCGCTGCGCCCCCTTGTTTGCCGCACTCACCTCTGGTCTGCCATCACCATCAAAGTCGGCTAAGAAGACGCGGATATACGAGCCTCTCCCTTTCGTGATCGGCAGGATCAGACGCGGCCACGCCTTCGTCCGTACATCAGCACCTGGATTCTGAAGATAAATAAGATGCGCAAGCTCAGCCGCCACGACGACGTCGAGATGTCCATCTCCGTTGACATCTGCAATCGCTGCATCCTCGGCCGCCGACGCGTCAGCACCCTCCGCAAGAGTGACATTCGTCCAAACATTCGGGTCCGCTGACCCAAATGCGATCCGAACGTAGCCATCTGTGCCCACGTCGAAATTGGGGTCTACCGCGGACGAGTCGTACTCACTGTCCGACTCATGAACCGAAACAATGTCCTCGTATCCGTCATCATCAATATCCGCCATGACCAACCCATCACTCCCACTCAGGTCAATCCCCGCGGTCGACGGCTCGTCAATAATGTGCTCGCGCCAACTGATGTAATCACCATCTTCGGCACGTGATCGCGTGGCCGTGTCACCCACGGTCGTCTGAGCGATCCCCTGACACGGCAGCAGCAGTCCGAAGCAAAGAACAACGACGCGTATGCAATAAGTCATGAGTTCACCAAAATTTCTTGTAGTCGAATGTTTGGATTATAGCGACAGCCACTTCGTCAGTCGGTCTGCACCGACTGTAACGGCAAACGCCGGACGATTCCCGAGGAATTCGCGAAACTCGCTCGCCCCCCAATGCCCGAATAAGCAAGTGTATCGTCACAACATTCGCCGTTGTTTAAGCTATACAAATTATTCGTAAACTAGATACGCTTTGTCGCAGTCATGTAACAGTAAACTGTGCTCTCTCGCTGGACCTGCCGCAATGGTGACACGCATCTGTGCTTCGTGGAAGGTGGGTCTTCTTGTCATGCTGAATGTGTTCTCGTTTCCCTTCTTTAGCGATGCTCAAGGACAAGACGAGGCGACCGCAGTAGAACTAATCGCATACGCAACACGCGCGAGTATCGCGCCTGTTATTGACGGTGTCGTCCTGAATGATCCGGCGTGGACTGAAATAAAGCCGGTGGAACATTTTATACAGAACACTCCGGATGAAGGACAACCGTCGACGGAAAGAACTCAGGTCTATATCGTCTATACAAATGACACTCTTTATTTCGGAGTGGTTTGTCATGTAACGGATCCAGCCACAATTATTGTGTCTGACAGTCGTCGCGACTCCCAGCTCCGCGATACTGACAGTTTCCAAATCATTGTCGATCCTTTTCTAGACAAACAGAACGGATTTGTTTTTGGGACGAATCCGGCCGGAATCGAATATGACGGGCAAGTAACGAACGAGGGCGGTGGTGGACGCTATGGTGGCGGTGGATTTGTACGCCGGTCTGGCAGTCAACAACAGCGCGGGTCCGGTGGTGGCTTCAACTTGAATTGGGATGGTGTATGGCAAGTAAGAACCACGGTGTCTGAGATCGGTTGGACAGCAGAGTTTGCCATTCCCTTTCGAACGCTTCGCTATCCTGCGGGTGTCGTACAGAATTGGGGGATAAATTTTCAACGAAATATTCGAGATCGAAATGAACAGACCTACTGGGCACCACTACCACGACAGTTCGATTTAAACCGATTGTCGCTGGCCGGAGAACTTCATGGCCTTGAGGTTCCACCACAACGCAATCTCAAGTTAATACCGTACTTACTAGGTCAAGCAATCAGTCGTGACAACGGAAAACAAACGTCGGTGGGAGATCTCGGCGGAGACCTGAAATATAGCGTAACCCCAAGCCTGACATTGGACCTGACTTACAACACCGATTTCGCGCAGGTGGAAGTCGACGACCAGCAGATTAATCTCGATCGTTTTAACTTGTTTTTTCCGGAGAAACGACCTTTTTTCTTGGAAAACGCTGGCCTATTTTCCGTTGGCCAACCGGGCCAAATTGAGATGTTTTTTAGTCGTCGTATTGGCATCAGTGCCACTGGCACACAAGTTCCTATTGTCGGTGGGGGGCGACTATCTGGAAAGATTGGGAACAACACAAATGTCGGTTTTTTAAACATGCAGACGTCACCAATCGGGGCAAGTGGTGGCACATCCGCAACTAATTTTTTGGTGTCTCGTGTACGACAAGATTTTGCGAGTCGATCCAACCTTGGTGCTATCTTCGTGAACCGCTCAGCAACTGGAAATGACGCCACGTCGAGTGAATTCAATCGAACCTATGCAATCGATGGACAGTTAGGCCTTGGACAAACCGGGACAATCTCTGGTTTTGCTGCAGACACAGATTCTCCTACAAATCACACGAACACACACGCTCTGAGCGTCATCGCGAACTATGCGTCAGAGCGGTACCGCGTCAGCACCAGTGTTTCCGAGGTCGGCCCAAACTTTAATCCAGAAGTAGGATTTTATGCCCGGCGGGGATACCGGCGATTAGATAGTCAGGTTCGAACAACATTCAGGCCTGACAACTCTCGGGGTATCCACGAGTTCGAACCGCACGTGAGTCACTATACGGTAGTTGACTTCCACACTGGCAAGCAGGAAACGCAATACACCCACTTTGACAACCACCTTGAGTGGCGGAATGGGAATCGTTTGAGCACTGGCGTGAACGTAACCAGAGAAGGCGTACTGACACCGTTCGAGATCTATCCTGGTGTCAATATTCCGATTGGTACGTACGACCATACGGAAGGTATTTTTCGTTTCTATACCAATCGAGGAGCCCAGTTTGGTTTTGAGGTATCTTCAATTGCTGGCGGTTTTTTCGGTGGTCAAAGGGTGCAGATTAGACCGCAGTTCAATATGCGTGTAGGGGAAACGTTCAATGCAGAGCTTGGAGTAGACCGTAATGACATCAGCCTTCCCTGGGGTGATTTCGTCACAAATCTTGGCCTATTCCGCGTTAGTTATTCGTTTACAACGCGAATGTTTCTTCAGGCTCTTTTCCAATACAACGACCGCCGTGACCTATGGTCGTCAAATATTCGCTTCGGGATCCTCTCAGACGCAAATACCGGATTATTTATCGTCTACAACGACATCCGCTATTTCGATGATCTGCTTAGCCGAAGATTCAAACAACTTGACAGTCTCGGAGGGCGTACTCTCACGATCAAATACAGTCATGTATTTGACGTTCTTCGATAGAGGCCTATAAACACGCATGATGCGTCTTAGGGATTACCCGCGCTGCAGAATTCGAAACCTAAAGTCTAATTGAGTGCCGACATCATTACACTCAGCCTAGTTATTGCAAACCAATGTTTAGCTATTTAAGCTGTCTTACGCTTAATTCGATTTAGACATCCATCGTCGCCGCTTGAACGACACTCGATCGAGCCACACGATTAACGGGCCGGCTTGAGGGGTAAGGTTTCGGGCCGTCTCTTTGGTGGCTGAGGCACCATCCACAAGTAGAGTATTCGGTTGTTTGTATGTATTGAATACAAGATCCGCTACTGGGAACCCAAAGAATCCTGCCACATTTAGGTTGCACCGATAGTTTGCGTGATGGCCTTGATGAAACCCGTATAACGCACGCCACACGGCACCGAAGCTTCTGCTCTGCAGTCTTCCTTTCCAGTGTGTCTCATAGGATTGGTGATGCAGAACATGAATCGCTTCGTATAAGAAGAGGGCGATTGTAATAGACGTGTAGCCACTAATTAAAATGGGTATTTCTGGAAATGAGAATGCCATCGGGGCAAAGAAGGGGGTAAATGCAGCAAACGTTGGTATCAGTGCCCAAGAAGGAAATGTCGCATATTCGTCTTTTGCCACATTATCGATCACATAGTTACTGCGAACCGTCCCGGCCCGGTCATCAAATCCAATCGACGTGAGCTTGTGGTGACTACGATGACTCATGGTGAAATAGCTAAGAAAATTGACAGTTTCCAGGTGAAGCAGATAGCGGTGGAAAAAGTATTCACCGAAGCAAATAACAAAATTACAGACCAAGCATGTCAAGAAGATCGTCAAGATTCCCGAGGCAAGATGTTGGTCCCACGTCCATGGGAAGCAGTACCGGATAAGCGCAAGAACAACCAACAGTTGCAGGCCAAGGAAAGCTGCAAACGATAGGAACGGGGTTGAACGGGATTGTCTATTTTCGTATGAGAGGTAATTCCAGTGAGAAAAGTTCAACATTCATTGTCCATTTGAAGTGAGTAATGCAAACGGTTTACGGCGACTGATTTGCGCAGTTCTGTACCGATACCCTCTTCAATCTTATAAGGAGTCTCTGTGCTGAGTAACCAAGCTCCATTACAGTAAGCGTCCTAAATTGTTCTAACATTGAAGATAATTTGACTACTGGTGAAAAACGACCAAGTAATTCTCCTTACTGCTTGTTATAAAAGTACTTTTCTTATTGTTTGCAACAACGTCGCTACTCCCGAATCGCTTGCCATCAGGTCGAAAATGTCGCTGTGGCACACAACGGCGGTACGAAACCATTTGAAACTGCCCTGAAAGCTTCGCAGAATCCCTTAAAGGCTAAATAAGTCGTCCCTACCTAAAAACTTTCGCACTAGATTGGCGCGCCCTGCAGGATTCGAACCTGCGGCCTCCTGGTTC
>CAZWKO010000019.1:0-17512 GCA_964634925.1 uncultured Vicinamibacteraceae bacterium | reverse complement strand
TGAGTAGACGCGGGCGACATTCGTTGCTCGGGAAGCGTAATCTAGGCGGGTATGCCTCAACGGTGGACAACGTTCTTCGCGGCGGCGGTGCTGGTGGCGAGCCTTGCGTGTGGGGCGGTACCGGGGGTCGAAGATGATCCGGTTTCGCCTAATTCAACTGGCGACTTCGATGTCGAGGAAGAACAGGTTCCTTCGTCATTGGAAGAATTGTTAGAGCAGGCGGGTCAGGGCAACGGGAACGCGCAGTTAGAACTCGGAGATATGTATCGGACCGGCGAAGGCGTTGAGCAGGATGAGGCGGAAGCGGTGCGGTTGTATCGATTAGCGGCGGAGCAAGAACTTTCCTCTGCACAGTACTCCCTTGGCAGCATGTATTTCAGCGGCCGTGGTGTGCCGCTGGATAAAGCGGAAGCCGTCCGGTGGCTTCGGTTAGCGGCGGAGCAGGGGCTTGAAGCCGCGCAGATCTCACTCGGATATATGTATCGCTACGGTAACGGTGTGTCAAGGGATAATTCGGAAGCCGTGCGGTTGTATCGGTCAGCGGCGAATCAGGGGAATCTCCGCGCGCAGAGGATACTCGGTAACATGTATTTCAACGGCGACGGTGTGCTAAAGAATGACACAGAAGCTCTGCGCTGGTTTCGGTTAGCGGCGGAACAGGGGGACGGGTACGCGCAGTTCCGACTCGGCTACGCCTATGATGTTGGCCAAGGTTTGTTACAGATGGATAAAGCAGCCTTGGATTGGTATCTATTGGCGGCCGATCAGGGAATTACCGATGCGCTATATAACCTCGGCCTCATGTATACCCGCGGCCGAGGTGTGCTGCAGGATGATGTGCAGGCATACATGTGGTTCAATCTCGCTGCGGCACGAGAGACTGGTGAGGGTCGAGACCGAAATGTCGAAGCCCGCGACCGGATTGCCAATCTTCTCACCCCCGGCCAACGCGCCGAAGCGCAACGCCTCGCCCGCGAATGGGACGAAGCGCATCCGCGATAACCGATGACTCTCATGCCTCAACGGCGGACAACGTTCTTAGTAGGGTAATGCGGTCAAATGGATAGGCAGCTTCACTTTCTTCATTGTGGCGTTCGGCTCCAAAAAAGTCTGAAAACTGAAATCGACGAAGTGCTGTCGGTAGTGGACTCTATCCGTTGGAAAAGAGAGTTTTCCATTACCTTGTCGAAGGGGACGCTCAAGCACCAGACTGCGTATAACAAACAATTTGCGATGGAATTTGAGACGCGAGGTTGGGAACTTCAGCCACGTCTATCAGAGTCGCCGAGATTGATCGGTGACTTTAGAAAACAACTTGTGTTCGGAGAAATACAATTCGGAAACAGTTCAACGCTCTATCGCGATTTCTACAAATTTCAATACGGGCATCAAAAGGGCTTGCTGAGTCTGGCTGTTCTGATTACTCCTGTTAAGCCGACAGAGTTTTTCCCAACTCGCCCGAGAAGCGTCGCGAATATGGCTGAATATGATTTGGCCCTTAGATATTTCACAATCTTGCCGATTTCGGTGCCAACTTTGATCGTCGGGCTTTTGGCTAGTAAGTAATCTTCTACTCGCCCGCGAATGGGCCGAAGCGCATCCGAGGGAGAATCGCCCCTATGAAGCCCTCTAATTGCTACGCCTTGGCTGTAGATCCTCATTAATACGGCGAAGTCTGAACCGTCGCTGTGCACGACTCCGTACCGAATAACAGGCTCCTCAACATTTTTTTTGAAGAATCCACCCCCTAAAGGGGGTGCCTCATTGTCATGCCGTTTGGGTCACGGTCGTCACTTGACAAGATGCTATCGTTGAGTGCAACCATAGAAATACGGAGCGCGCCAAACGGCCGTTTCTTCGTCGATAGCCGAACGGTTCAGTTCGCGTTTCAATCGACCGTTCGTCACTCACCCATTCATCTATAAGGAGCACGCTGCATGAACAGTAGTTCTCACGATCGCACATCGGAATTAAATCGCGTCATTGGTCTCTGTCGGCGCATCTTTGACGAATACCAACTGAGCTATGTCGAGGCTGTTCGGGTCGTTCAGTACATGCTGATTGACATGCTGAGCAGGTCTTCAGCCCCGGATATTGTTCTGCAGTACGTCGCAGCGAGTATTCTGGAAAAGACTTTGGACCCAAAAGTTCCCGAGTCGTCTGAAACTCCCGATACGGCTGACGCTGATCAACCGGACGCGTCCTTGACACCGAGAGCCGTTCATTAAGGCTGGTCGATGATGAGCGAGATCCGCTTTCGTGTGTATGTCATTAATCTGTCTGATGATGTGCTCGGCGACCACACATTTCGTAAGGAGAATCCTGGCTATATACCCGGGTCGCCTTGCGTGTACGTAGGTTCGACCGCACATACGCCGGAGAAACGATTTGGACAACATCGTCGTGGCGGACTACTCAGTAATAAATATGTCCTTCGGTATGGCCTACGGTTGCGCGATAGTGATGCTGATGCGGTGGCCACGTGGGACCGTTCTTTCGCAACACGAATGGAGGCAGAAGACAGTGAAGCCTCAATTAGCAACTGTTTACGGGAGGCTGGGTGGGCCGTATGGTCACGCTAAATCGTTCATTGTTGCTTTTTTACTTTAATTTCACTCGTTTTCGCCAAAAAATCCATTAGGTGACGGCGGTCTGAAGGATGATGGCAACACAAACAGCTGGAGGGGCACGATGGAGCAGACAAGCGAATACACTATGGTCGAACTTCCACCATATAAAGGGAATCCCACGATTGAAATCCTGAATGACGATGGACCGTTTAACAAGGTGACACGTAAACGATTTATGTTCGGTCGCAATAAAGCACAGATGTTGTTGGACTGTATCGAGGTACTCAAACAATTTGCCTTCGCCAACGATGCTGAAAGACAAAACTTTAAAGTACCAGACCATCTTCAAAGTCGCATCAAACTCAAGTCCAACTTCACAGTCACTGGCTCACTCATTAATGAGCCTTACTTGCAATTTGAAGAAGGCAATCGCTCTTTAGAATTGGGTATTGGAGCGAAGAGATGCCAAGCGATTTGGGAATTGCGCGGAGAAATTGAGGATTGGGTAAAAAAACCTAATTAGCAGTTCATACCTGTCGCCCCCGTGACTTCAAGTCAGGCGGTCTACCAGTCCAAACCACGTTCTGGCATAAATCAGCGAAGGGAAATGACCATATGGCTTCCATCGAAGATAAAGCAGCTCTTGAACAACTCCGAACGGAATTCTCTAAACAGTTTTCTGTTTCTGAACCTCGTGCCTATGGGCGAGAGGGCTCACGTCATGAGGGCTTTAGCGATGATGCTGATGGTGTGCAATGGAACGCAGGTTTGGACCGGGGTAGGAACACGTGGACTCTTGGCGTGAATCTTGAAGGCATGAAATATGGAAAACTCAACTGGCCAATAGCTCGATTCATCGAAGTCGAGAGGCAAGCCCCCGCGTTACCGTGGCTAATCAAACACCTAAGCCATCCTAGTGCCGTTGAACTCTGGTTTGAGAGGGAAGCTTGGCAAGCTGCAGCCCGTCCATCTATCAGAGAGAGTGCCATCGGCCCTGAACCGCCGGTATTGCTGAGTGAATTAAATACTGAAACGTGGTTGAAAATCCTTAACGAGGCGTACGAGTGCCTTGACCCTTTACGTGGCCACAGAGGACGTAGGAAACAGATGGTGACATTAAGTCAGGCCGGTCCACGGGAAAAAGAAGTAACACCCCACCTGCAGTTCAAAACAGTGCTAACAGATTTGTCAAACCGAAGCATAGACGCGGCTCTTGAAATAGGTCGAGACACCTTACTGCCTCTTTATACTTTCGTTCGCCTGAGAATTACTTGCCCTAATGGCACGTGAGAACTCTCGCTAGTTGCTCGCACCCGCGCGACTGACTTCCGTTGAACCGCCCGACGCCCGGCGGTAGCATTGGGTTCTGCACCAGCATCGCCATGTTTCTGTAGCTGTTTAAGCCAAGGGGTTTTACGTGACTGTCCTCTCAAACTTGTCTGACTTTATTAAGCACAAGATGCGTATGTCCCACATCTATCAACCCGTGATGTTGATGGAGTTACTGAAACGACGGGGCAACGCATCGCGGCGCGAGATCGCCTCAGCATTACTACAACGGGACGAATCTCAGCTTGAATACTACGAACGGATAGTTACGAATATGGTTGGAAGAGTCCTGATAAATCGGAAAATTGTGTCTAAAGAACGGGACTTATATTCGCTAAATGGATTTGATGAACTGACTGCGTCCCAGATTGAACACTTGGTAGGACTGTGTGACGACAAGCTAATTGCATACTTAAAGAAACGTCACGACCCGTGGTCACATCGCAAACAATCCACAGGTTACATTCCTGGTAACAAACGATATGAGGTCTTGAAGTCCGCACATTTTCGTTGCGAACTCTGTGGCATATCGGCTGACATTAAAGCCCTAGAGGTGGATCATATCGTTCCACGCAACAAAGGCGGGTCTGACGACATTACTAACCTGCAAGCATTGTGCTACTCGTGCAACGCTACAAAGAGGGACCGAGACGATACTGATTTTCGAGGCATAGCAGAGAGCTATAAGAATCGAGAGCACGGCTGCGTGTTTTGCGACATCACGACCGGAGTGTTAGCGGACAATGAACTTGCGGTGGCGGTCAATGACACATACCCAGTTACGCAACGGCACGCCCTCATTATTCCAAAGCGGCACGTCTCGGATTACTTCGGACTACATCAACCTGAGAGAAATGCCATCGAGCAGCTCCTTCGTGACTGTAAGGAGGCCATCGAACGCGAGGACGACTCGGTGACTGGCTTTAATGTCGGTGTGAATAGCGGTCAGGACGCCGGACAGACGATCTGGCACGCGCACGTCCACTTGATCCCGAGACGTAAGGGAGATGTTGCTAATCCAAGAGGAGGTGTCAGAGGTTGTATCCCTGTTCAACAGAACTACTAGCTAACGCGAATGGGACGAAGCGCATCCGCGTGACTAACCCCCGTCCCCGTTGACCCGCTAATTTTGGATTGGAATCCAAAAGTTGGTCACCACCCCCGTATTGCACCCTTTGCCTGACCTCCTTGTTTGTGATGCGAATGGTAGTAACAAGCATTCCGCTATTTACGTGCTGCGGCTCCTTATTTTTTGGCGATGTCGATTCACGCGAGCCACGCCGTTACATGACTTCGAGCAGTACTGTTTTCTGCGGTTGCGCTTCGTCACGAAGAACAATCCCTCGCACCGGAGACACTGACGTGGTTCATAGTCCTCTGCTTGGGCTACCTGCCAGAGGGTAAGAAACAACACATCCCTCAGGCAGTGTGGTCTCCATAGCTGTGTAGGCCGCGTTCTCCCCTCGTTATCCGTACGCATCTCAAAGTCAGGTTGTACGGATGTTTTATGGAGTTCTTTCTGGATCTCCTTAAGTAAGCTCGTCCATCGGCGCTGACTCGCACTCTCCGCTTTCAGCTTCTGCACACGCTTCGCTAAGCGCTGGAAGTTGTTTAGACAGACTCGCGTGTACTGAACCGAATCAAACCGCTGAACCGCGTCGCGTGGTTCGGCGCAGCCAAGGAGTCCGACCTTCCTGACGAAGGTGAGCATGTCATCAGGATCATTGGTGTTGACCCGCGTGGCGTGTGAGAACACCTCCGCGCCTTGCTCCTGCGAAATGATTTCTTTTGGTCTGCCCTGACCACCGATAAACACACCCCACGGCAGGTGAGGCCAACCGCGGTACAGCTCCTTCACATGCCGTGGAGCCGGATCGTGACGCTCGTAGTCAAACACTGGGAACGACCATCGAAAAACACCAGCAAGCGTGGTTACTGTGTAGCTCATCGTGTCTGTCAGTGTAACGCATAATGTAACTCTTGTTACGTGACACTTATCTGCTTCATGATCATGCTCATGCATGACCTAATGACGACAAGCGAGGTGGCCCGTTGTCTTTACCGCTCATCAGAGAACATCCGCTACTTGACGAAGACGGGCAAGCTTCCGTGTAGACGAACCGCCACGGGGCAGCGGATTTATTCCCTTGATGACGTGCAAGCATTCATCGCTGCCGGGAAGAACGGTTCACGGCCAACACAGTCCGTCACGCGTGATGACTGAGGCAACCGACGGACCCATCGATTCGGAATCGACGCCATCACCGTGGATGAATGTGGCGGAAGCGGCCAGCTTTGCGCGGGTGAGTCACAGCACCCTCCGGCGAGCGATTCGACGCAACCGACTGACGGCGTATCGCGTCAGTGGTGGCGCTGCCCTTAGGTTGGATAGGACCGATGTGGATGCGTGGCTGCGCCAATGCCCAACCAGAGCCGATGGCTAATGAACTCACGGCTGAAGATATTGACTGGGGCTTGTCAGGGGATGCGCCGCCTGGCGGCGGCGTAAAGGATGAACTGCTTTCACTGGCGCTAACCGAAATGCACAAGCAGCAATTGATCAATGGGCGCGACCGAGAGCGGCTGATTAGGGTCCGCGAAGAACAACGGCGTAGCCAAGAACCGTCGAGTACCGAGAGCGACCAGCCCACGCCGAATCTTTTTAAGACAGCTCAAGAAATTGCTGACATGACACCGGAAAACGTGGCGTGGGTTGTCAGGGGGTTTGCGGCTGAACACTCACTCACCGAATTGACGGGACTACCGAAGGAAGCTGGAAAAACCAGTTTTTTGATGGGCATGGTGCATAGCGTTCTCACGGGCGACAGCTTTCTTGACCAACCGATCAGTCAAGGCACCGTCGTGTACTTGACCGAAGAAAAAACGCCGACGTTTAAAACCGCGCTGAAGTTTTCCACAATAAATACCCTATGATGCTCCCCTTCACCTAGCCGCTGTGCGCTGAGTTTTTTGGAAAAAGTTACACAAAAGTTACACAAAACGATCTGAGAGGACGGCGGTTATCGCCGCCCTTTTGCATGCCTGCTAAAATTCCTAAGTAAATGTGGTGCGGAAGGGGGGATTTGAACCCCCATGGGCCTAGGGCCCGCTAGCCCCTCAAGCTAGTGCGTCTGCCAGTTCCGCCACTTCCGCGATCCAGGTGAGTTTCGAGGTTCGTTCGGCTTGGGTGCGCTATTCCGGAGTTTGCTCTGATGGTTCGCCAGCCGGAACGGTTTGCTCGATAGCACTGGACTCAGGGGCATCAACGCCGGAGACAACGGACCCAGGACCACGCTGGCCAATAAGCGCCAGAACAAGCGCACCCACCATAAAAAGGGTGCCGAGAATTGTTGTTGCACGGGTGAGGACTGTCGCCCCTGTCCGTGCCCCAAAGGCTGCTTGACTACCACTACCTCCAAAGGCTGCTGCGATATCTCCACCTTTGCCTTGCTGGAGCAAGACGACTACAAGCAACAGGAGGCAAACCACCACGTATACGCCAGAGAGCAATGTGGTTAACATAGTTCTTAAGTATAACCGTTCAGTTCTTGAGAGTTAGGTGTTTTGTACGCTTTCTAG
The DNA here is from genome assembly GCA_964634925.1 of uncultured Vicinamibacteraceae bacterium. GTDB lineage: Bacteria > Acidobacteriota > Vicinamibacteria > Vicinamibacterales > UBA8438 > DTWD01. Next base: position 10,034 of record CAZWKO010000019.1, on the reverse strand, counting down.
GACGATATCAGCGAAGCTGATCGGGTCTAGGCTCGCTCCGCCAACCAAGGCACCGTCAACATCTGTTTGGGCTGCGAGTTCCGCCGCATTTGTGGGTTTTACACTCCCGCCGTAGAGAAGTCGACAATGGTCTGCTATCTCGGAATTTGTCAGCTTGGTGAGGTGATTTCGTATGTGGCGATGGGCGTTTTGGGCTTGTTCAGGGCTTGCCGTCCGGCCCGTTCCGATTGCCCAGACGGGCTCATACGCCAGGATCAGCTGTGCCACCGATTTCTCAGGGAGTTCCGTCAATCCTTTGGTGAGTTGGTTGGCAAGCACTGTATGTGTCTGTTCTCTTTCACGCTGTTCTAGCGTTTCTCCGATACACACAATTGGCACGAGCCCCGCGTCAAGACTGGCTTGAATTTTCCGGTTAATCCCAGCATCGGTTTCCCCGTACAAATGACGACGTTCGGAGTGACCAATAATGACGTGGCTTGCGCCCGCTTCTTTAAGCATGCTCGCACTTAATTCGCCTGTGAAGGCGCCGTGGCTTTCTTCATGCATGTTTTGTCCGGCTGTGACCACATTAGTACCGTTACATACAGATGACACTGTTGCTAAGGCCGTAAATGGTGGCGCGATCACGATCTGTGCATTGGTAGCCGTTGCTACTTTGGGCAAGAAAGCTTCGGTAAAGTTCACTGCCTCCTTGATTGTTTTGTGCATTTTCCAATTCGCGGCAAGAACAGGTGTTCGGGTCATAACGTTGTCCTAGGTGTTTGGTAGAACCGAGACGCCAGGCAGTGTCGTTCCACCAAGAAACTCCAGCGAGGCGCCTCCGCCGGTTGAAATATGCGTAATCTGGTCGGCAACGCTCATCTGCCCGACGGCAGAGACGGAGTCACCACCTCCGACCACTGTGGTTCCAGTCGAAGCGGCCACTGCCGTTGCGACCGCTAACGTTCCGCTGCTAAATGGCAGGATTTCAAATACTCCCATGGGGCCATTCCACACGATAGTAGCTGCTTTCTCGATGGTCTCGGCGTAAGACTGTTGGGTTTTTGGTCCTATGTCGACGCCGATCCGATCGCCTATGTCATTAGCGTCGACGCGAAGATTTTCATGTGATGCATCAGCGTCTAGTGCTGTTGCAACTAGGTGGTCGCATGGGAGCATCAGCTTGACCCGATGGAGCTTTGCTTCTTCCTCAATTTCGCGCGTTGCGTTGACAAGCTCTGGTTCGACAAGAGACTGGCCAGTCGAAAATCCTCGAGCCTTAAAGAAGGTATAAGACATCGCCCCGCCGATTAGCAGGGTATCGACTCGCGGCAAGAGGTTTTTGATCACTTCAAGCTTCCCTGACACTTTTGATCCGCCAAGAATAGCTGTGAATGGTCGTGCGGGGTTATCGAGCAATGCGCCTAGGTACTTAAGTTCGCGTGCCAGAAGGAGGCCAGCAGCAGCATCACTCAGATGAGACACAATTCCTGTGGTCGACGCGTGTGCACGATGTGCTGCGCCAAACGCATCGTTAACGTAGCAATCGGCGAGGCTTGCGAGAGCGGCTGCAAAAATGGCGTTATTGTCTTCTTCTTCTTTATGAAAACGCAGATTCTCAAGAAGTGTCACCCCATTCCGGCCAGCCTGTTTTATGGTTTGAAAGGCTTCAGGGCCGATGCAATCATTTGCGAATGCGACTGGTTGGTTCAAAAGTTCACTCAGGCGAATTGCGATCGGTTTGAGACTAAATGCTGCTTTTTTCTGCCCTTTAGGTCGACCAAGGTGAGAGGCAAGCACTAGTGAGGCACCTTGGTCCAGCGCATACTGAAGCGTTGGAACCGCGGCACGGATCCGCGTGTCATCACTAATCTGACCAGCGCTCAGTGGCACGTTGAAGTCAACGCGAATAAAGAGTCGTTTGCCTTTAACGTCCAGATCGTAAATTGATCGTTTCGACACGGTTTGGCAGGCTAAAAGCCTTTTGCAGCTATCATTTTGACCAAATCAACACAGCGTGACGAGTATCCCCACTCATTGTCGTACCATGACAAGACCTTAATAAAGTTACCATCCATCACCTTTGTATATGCGGCATCGACAATCGAAGAGTGTGGATTTCCCTTGAAATCGATCGAAACGAGAGGGTCTTTTGATAAATGCAGTATGCCATTGAGTCGAGCATTTGCAGCTGATTCAAATGCCTCATTTACCTGTTCGGCCGTGGCTGGTTTTTCTACCTCGGCGACGAGGTCGACCACTGAAACGTTCGGTGTAGGAACACGCATTGCAATTCCGTCAAGTTTCCCTTTGAGCTCTGGGAGTACTTGCCCTACCGCGAGAGCTGCTCCGGTCGTTGTCGGAATCATCGAGACCGCGGCAGCCCGCGCACGTCGTAGGTCGCTATGAGGCAGATCGAGTAACTTTTGATCGTTTGTATACGCGTGAACCGTCGTCATCCAACCACGTCGCAAGCCGAATTGTTCGTGCAGGATTTTCGCGACTGGCGCAAGACAATTGGTCGTGCATGAGGCGTTAGAAATAATGTGATGTTCTGTTGCGTTATATTTTTCATCGTTTACACCAAGAACCAGCATTACATCCGGTCCTTTCGCGGGTGCCGTAATAATGACTTTGCTAGCACCGGCCGCTAAGTGCTTGGATGCGTCGTCCCGGTTCGTAAACAGACCGGTTGACTCAAGTACGATGTCAACGCCAAGTTCGGACCAGGGTAAGGCGCTAGGGTCGCGTTCCGAAAGAACTTTAAAATGATGATTGCCGACACGCAGGCCATCGTCATCGACACTAACCGGATCAGATAAGTTTCCGAGTACGGAGTCATACTTGAGTAGATGCGCCAGCGTTTCGGGATTTGTAATGTCATTTACCGCGACAAATTCGATATTTGCGTCACTGTTTTGCATCGCAGCGCGCATAATGTTGCGGCCGATACGCCCGAAACCGTTAATTCCGACCTTAATGCCCATTAGTGGTCCTCCGTGGTTGCTTCAAAGACTTACAGCGTCGTAGTGTGTCAAGTGAACAAACAGATTATTCTAGTGTGCTGCTCTACGTTTGGCAAAATCGCGCATTTAAATGAACAGATCGTCGCAATGATTTTTCATTGCTTGATACTGTCGGACTGACAAACAGAGTGTAATTAACGAAGCGTTGCCATGTACCTCTTGTACAACGTACTACTCTTTAGCTATTTTCTGGCCGTTTTTCCGTTGCTTTGTTACCGAACTTGGCGGTATCGCAAGCCACTAATGGGAGTTAGACAACGTTTCGGGCGATTGCCGGTTGCCATTAATCCTCACCGAACTGCGTCTATCTGGATTCACGCTGTGTCAGTGGGTGAGGTTCTTGCTTCTCGCCCTCTGATACGGGCTTTACGAACTGCCTATCCGGACCACAGATTACTGATGTCAACCACGACTACGACCGGGCAAGGTGTTGCGCAGAAATTTGGTGCTGAGCTTGATGCTGTCTTTTACGCCCCGTTTGATTTCACGCCGGTCGTTACGCTGGCACTAGAGCAAGTTGTTCCTGAACTACTTATAGTGATTGATACGGAGATTTGGCCGAATTTATTCCGCGCTTGTCGTAAGCGTGGTGTCCGAACGATGCTGGTTAATGGTCGGCTATCAGACCGATCGTATCGTCGGTATCGACTAGTACGTTCCTTCATGAGGAAAGTGTTTGCAGATGTCGACCACGTGTGTGCCCAAACACCGAACTGGGCGCAGCGGTATGTGGATATTGGAGCTAACAGTAGCCGTGTCACGGTGACCGGAAGTGTGAAGTTCGATGCGCTGAGCCCATCCTTGCCCGATGCGCTGAGCCCATCCTTGCCCGATGCTACCCCGCACATTACAGATGATGTTCTCGACTGTTTCGGGTTTGCCAGGAAAAGGCTGGTGTTTATTGCGGCCAGTACGCTTCGTGGAGAAGAAGAACATGTCTTGCGAGTCTTTACACGAATACGTGAGGTAGTTGCTGATGCACTGCTCATTATTGCTCCGCGACATCCCGAGCGATTCGACGAAGTGAATGCGATGGCTGAGGCTGATGGGTATCGTGTGCAAGTCAGAAGTAAATTAAGCGGTCAGGATTCGGATGTTCCAATCGTCTTACTTGACACGATCGGTGAACTCGCGAGTCTGTTCCAGATCGCGTCGATTGTGTTTGTCGGTGGCAGCCTAGTACCTGCTGGTGGGCACAATTTTTTGGAACCAGCCGTATTTGGCAAAGCGATTGTTGTTGGGCCACATATGGATAACTTTGCGGAGATTACGAGTGAATTTGTTGCTAAGCAAGCGGTGGTTCAGGTTTGCAATGATCGTGAGCTGGAGGTGGCGTTAGTCGATTTGATACGGGATGTTGGGAGACGAGAGAGACTCGGCAGTGCAGCCCGAGATCTTGTTAACTCTTGTCGCGGTGCGACTAAACGTACCATGACGATTGCAGCTGGTCTGCTTGCGTCGGATGTCCGGAACCTGTCTGATGAGACCGTGCAATCGACCATAAATACGTGAGTTGAATGCCATAAACCTCTATGTTGAGCAAACTGTATGCGCACGTTGCTGCAAGACGGCGGCGTTGGTATGAGCTGCACCAGGGTTCAAGACGACGGCTATCTAGACCGGTCATTAGTGTTGGGGCGATTTCCGTCGGTGGAAGTGGAAAAACCCCCGTCGCGAAGTTCATTGCGGAATTACTCCGAGATGCAGGTGAATACCCCGCTATTTTGAGTCGTGGATACGGGCGTGCCGAACGAGCTGAGGGTGTCGTTGTGGTTCGAGATCGATCTCGTGTGCTCGCTGATGTCGATGTGGCTGGGGACGAACCACGAATGCTCGCAGAACAGTTGTCAGATGTTTGTGTGTTGGTAGGAGAAGACCGGTACGTAGCTGGTCGTCTTGCTGAGACACAGTTTGGAGCTACCGTTCATGTACTTGATGATGGGTTTCAGCATTATGCGCTTGAACGAGATATCGATTTGTTGCTACTCCATCAGGATGATTGTGCCCAGCGAACATTGCCGGGTGGTCGCCTACGTGAACCAATCGAAACAGCGCGATGTGCTGATGTTGTGATTGTCGATGCTGTAGATATAGCGACAGTAGACACGATTCGCGATCGCTTACAACTTGAGATTGTTTTTCGTATGGAACGTCTAGTGGGTAATCCACTTATGATTCAGGGTTCTTCGGATAGCACCTCTATTGAGGAGGGCGCACGCATTCTTATTGTTTCAGGTATCGCCAAGCCAATTCAGTTTGCCGATGCTCTTAGGGAGGGCAGATTTAATGTTGTCGATACGATGTCCTTTAAAGATCATCACAGATTTACGGCTGCGGATATTCGCCACATTGCAAAGCGCAATCAAAGCAAATCCATTGATTGTGTTGTAACAACTGAAAAAGACGCTGTCAGGTTTATGCCACATGCGCCGCTTCCGTTTTCCTTGGCCGTGGTGCCGTTGGCCGTTCAAATCCAACCGGCGAGTGAGTTTCGTTCATGGCTATTGAATCGATTGCAGGCTAGCGGGCTTGAGAAATGATGATTTCACTACGGTATCGTCTTGAGTATGCCGTTGTAATGACGATTCGAGGGGTGGTTCAGCTCTTGCCGCGCCGAATTAGTCTGGGTTTTGGGGCTGTAGTAGGCGGGATGTTTTATCTGTTGCATGGGCGACGTCGTGAGTTGGCAATGTCTAATTTACGTATGACCTTTCCAGAACGAACGGATTCTGAGTGCCGGACGATTTTACGGGCGACGTTCGCTCAATTAGGAAGGCATATTATTGAGTTTCTTAATTTCGACGCGATGGAAGCGGATGAAATGTTCAAGCTCGTTGAGTTTGAAGGGGAAGAATATGTTGAGAACGCGATCGCTCAAGGTCGCGGTGTTATGTATTTCGCGGGGCACTTTGGTGCTTGGGAATTGCAGATTATGGTGCATGCATTTCGTTTCGAACGCATCGTTATGGTGGCAAGAACCCTCGATAACCCCCTGTTGGAATCACTAATGGAGCACATTCGTACGCGGGTTGGTACGCAGGTGTTGTCCCGGCGGGGCGCGGTGCGTGGACTGTTACGAGCGCTCAAGACTGGTGGTTCTGTCGGTTTAATGGTCGATCAACACATCCAGGACCGGAGTGCTGTAGAGGTTAATTACTTCGGCCGACCTGCTTCGACGACGTCTACGATCGCATCGCTTGCATTACGTACCGGTGCGCCAATTATTCCGGTGTTCGCTATTCCATTGCCAGGAGGACGCTATCGGATGGTGTACGAGAAACCTATTGAAGTGCCGGGCGAAGATGATGACGACCGCATACAAACGTATACGCAGCGTTGTACTGAGCGACTTGAAGCACGTGTTCGAAGCGACCCCCATTTGTGGCTCTGGATGCATCGTCGCTGGCGTGACACTGTTGCGTCTAATTAATTAGCAGCAACAACGTCGGTTCCAACTAAAGTTTGTCTTGGGGTGCTGGATTCTACTGCCACGAGATAGAATGCATAGCTATTGTGATTCCAGCACTAGGAGCTCCGTTGCAACGGTCAGATGGTGATTTGCAAAGTCGATTGATCGGCCTTGCCGAGCAGTTCAATGGTCGTCGCATCATTGTCGTTGGCGACATCATTGCGGACGAGTACATGTACGGACAATTGTCCCGATTGTCGCGAGAGGCCCCCGTTCCAATTTTGAGTTACGACGGAACGACAGTTGTTCCCGGTGGCGCCGCGAATGCTGCGAGTAATGTCGCGACACTCGGTGGCCAAGCAGATCTCATTGGATTGGTTGGTAGGGGGGGCGTTGACCGGAAAGTAATTCGGGCTCTGCCGCCTGAAGTAGATACAGCACGTCTTGTCCGACCTGCTGGCTACCACGTGCCGGTTAAAACGCGGATCTTGGCAGGGGGACGGCACTCAACGCGGCAGCAGATTGTTCGTGTGGATAGGGAGTCATCCCCTGTCGATTCGACCGTTTCTAAAGAGTTTGCTCGGGCTGCTCGTGCCGCTCTGAGCAACGCCGATGCTGTGATAATTTCAGATTATGGATCTGGATTAATCACTCCCGAACTTGTTGAAAAGCTAAAGACACAACTTACGAAACGTCGCCGTCGACGGCAGGTTCCTGTGGTAGCGGATTCCCGTTACAACCTGATGCGGTTTCGTGGTTGCACAGCATGTACGCCTAATCAGGCTGAAGTGGAAGCGAGCCTTGGTATTTCGATTGATGACAACGCTCGAAATCTTGAGACTGCTGGACGTACACTTTTAAAGCGTACGCGTGCACGTGGTGTTGTGATTACTTTGGGTAGTCGCGGGATGGCTGTTTTCGCACCTGGCCGTCGCACGGACCACATTGCAATTTATGGTTCAGATGAAGTGGCTGATGTGACTGGCGCGGGTGACACAGTGATTGCGACGCTCACGTTAGCATTATCTGTAGGTGCGTCGTTGTACGAGGCAGCTTGCCTCGCGAACTATGCGGGCGGTTTAGTGGTGCTGAAGCGCGGAACGGCGACGGTGTCGTGCGATGAATTGGTTGCAGCGATCCATGGTGACCGCGATCGTGAGGGATGAAGGAAAGGATGGGAGTCATCGTTTCAGAATCGGAATTGAAACAGGTTGTTTTATCTGCGCGCGAGCAAGGTAGAACCGTTGCGCTCGCGAATGGATGCTTCGATCTTATACATGTGGGCCACGTGCGGTACTTAGAAGGAGCAGCGGCCGAAGCAGATGTGCTAATCGTCGGTGTTAATCATGACTTGTCTGTTCAAGAGCTTAAAGGTAAAGATCGACCGCTCCAACCTGCGGCCGAACGCGCGGAAATTATTGCCGCATTCAGCATGGTCGACTACGTTGTGGTGTTTGAGGGCGTTACTGTAGAAGGATTACTCCAGTCGATCCTGCCCGATGTGCATTGTAAGGGGACTGACTATACGGTTGAGACTGTGCCGGAACGTGATGTTGTGCGGGGTTATGGTGGGCGAACAGCTATTGTGGGAGATCCGAAAGATCATTCGACGCGTAATCTGCTTAATCGAATCGACTCGTAATGTTTTGTCGGTAACGTGACACCATGCGTGTTTTGATTGTCCGCCTCAGCTCCTTAGGCGATGTGGTTCATACGATACCTGTCGCTGTCGCTATTCGCCGGCATTATCCTGCCGCCGTGATTGATTGGGTCGTTGATGAGACCGTTGCTCCGTTTTTAGCGATGGTGCCCGTGATCAATAATGTGTTGGTACTTCGGTCTAAGGACGTTTCGACTATTTCAGCGTGGTATGGCCTTAGGCGTGAGCTTCAGTCACGCAATTACGACATTGCTTTTGATGTCCAAGGTTTAGTTAAGTCAGCGCTTGTGGCCAGATTTAGTGGTGCCACGCGTGTGATTGGGTTTTCATCACCGTTCCTGAGGGAATCTTGGGCCAAATGGTTCTATGGAGAACAAGCAGATCCAGGTTCTCCGATTCACGTGATTGAACGCAACCTCGGTATTTTAACTGCCCTAAATATTAAGGATAAAAGCTACAGCTTTCCGTTTGAGCTCGAAGACATCGGAATTGTGGATCAAGTTTATTCGCACCTTGGCGTTAGCAAAGGACCCTTTGTTTTACTGAATCCAAATGCTGCGTGGCCAAATAAGTGCTGGCCAGCCGAGTCTTTTGGAGCTGTAGCAGCTTATATTCTTAATCGGCACGGTTTGCGCACGGTAGTCGTATGGAACTCGTCTTCTAAAGAAGACGAGGCCCGTATGAATGTGGTCGTCGCCTCGTCAGAGGGGGCAGCCGTTTCTGCTCCTCCAACGACGCTTGTTGAACTCGCTTCTGTAATTAAGATGGGTGCTCTGTTTATTTCTGGCGATACGGGACCGCTTCACATCGCGGGTGCGATGGGAACACCTGTCATTGGCATCTATGGTCCGAGTAAACCCGAGCGCAATGGACCGTGGTCTTCTCAAGACGAAATTGTGTCAGCATCAGATAAGTGTCAATGTCTAAAGCGCTATCCAAACAAGGGAGCGGTCGGAGTTGTACGCCGATGTGACAACACGACATGGTGCCTTGATGATGTGTCGGTTAAAGATGTCTGTGCAGCCGTTGATCGAATCCTGTCTGGTGTGACCGCTGATGCTTGATCTTGAATCTGATCCGACACTTCACCTACTTTTCCGTATAGCCCGTAGGCGAGTAGTAACGGGTTTTATAGTTGCGGCTGTTGTTTTCGTATTCGCACGTCCAACATGGCAGTCGATATTGATGGGAGTGCCGATCGCTATTCTTGGTGAGTCGATTCGCGTGTGGGCCGCTGGTCATTTAATCAAAGGTCAAGAGGTTACAACTTCCGGCCCCTATGCCTTCGTCCGTCATCCTCTCTACGTCGGCTCAGCATTACTTGGAATAGGTTTCGCGGTTGCTGCCGCGTCGCTATTCGTAGCTTTAATAGTCTTGGGGTATCTTGCGCTCATGATTAGTGTTGCGATTCGACTGGAGGAAGCTACTTTGCGTGCAGATTTTGGTGAGACACACGCTCGGTATGTTGCGGGGACATCGCCGCTCGTTGCTCGAAGGTTCAGCGTTCGTCGTGTTCGAGAAAACAGAGAACACCAGTCTTTACTCGGATTATTAGTGTCAGTTGTAGTGCTTTGTTTGCTCGCGATTTGAATGGTCAAGTTATAGTCGTAGGTCTCGATGGGCGGTTAGCTCAGTGGTAGAGCACCGGCTTTACACGCCGGGTGTCACAGGTTCAAGTCCTGTACCGCCCACCATTAATTTAGTTTTTCCTGATAAGCGCAGAGATGACTTGTCAGGCGGCCTAACACGTTCGATTCCGGCATGATTTCTCTTGAACTACCTACTTGGCGGCAAGCAACCAGAACTCAGTTACTGTTAGTTGCCTTCGGGTGTTACGGTTGGAATGAGATATAGTCTTAGGACCACGTGACATTTAGGTTCCAACACGCGGGGTCGTAGTTCAGTTGGTTAGAACGTCGGCCTGTCACGCCGAAGGTCGCGAGTTCGAGTCTCGTCGTCC
>CAZWKO010000018.1:0-17574 GCA_964634925.1 uncultured Vicinamibacteraceae bacterium | reverse complement strand
CGCCCTCCTTGCAACGTGCCGGCACCACCACCCGCCAGTATTAACGGAAGGTCCATATGCGAATGCTGGTCGCCATCACTGATACCGCCACCATAAAGGATCATCGACTGGTCAAGAAGCGTGCCGTCTCCGTCCGGTGTGGCCTGTAATTTTTCAAGGAACCCGGCAAACAAACTCACTTGATAGGTATTGATCTTGGCGTATTTCTCAAGCTTCTCCACATCTAACTGGTGATGTGACATCGCGTGGTGCGGGTCGGGGACACCAATCTCAGGGAAACTCTGCGCTGTCTGCTCACGACCAATGACGAAGGTGAACACGCGGGTGATATCAGCTTGAAACGCCAACGCCTGAAGATCAAACATTAAACGAGCATGCTGGTCGAATGACTCCGGAATACCGACTGGGCGCTCAAGGACTTCAGGCAACGCCGTATCGGACTGAGATTCCGCTTGTTGAATACGTCGCTCGATTTCTCGAACCGCATCCAAGTACTGCGTAACACGCGAGCGGTCTCCAGCACCGAGTGTCTGATTTAGACGAGTCATATCCTCTCGCACGGCATCAAGGATGCTTCGGTCGTCAGCCAATCGTGCAGCACGCTGTTCGCCAGTGCCTCCTTCCCCGAACAACCGCTCAAATACCACACGCGGGTTATGTTCCATCGGCAATGGAGTGGTCGGGGAACGCCATGAAAAAGTATTGGTATAAACGCAACTATAGCCATTGTCACAATTACCGACGACAAAGCTATTCTCCAGTGCGAGTTCAAGCGATGGCAGCGGTGTATCCTGCCCAAGTTGAGTGGCCGCGATCTGATCGGCCGTCGTTCCAGCCTCAACATCCGCACCCTCGGTACGCTTTGGATGCACTCCATTCAACCACACTGAACTCGCGCGAGAATGCTCGCCATTACCATCACCCCAAGCCTCAGCTTGCCGATGGTCCAATCCTGTCGGAATGACGACCTGGTCTTGGACCTTCGCGAGCGGTTGTAACGTTCTCGACAACGTCAGCGCCCCCCCATCGCCCTCAGGAGTCCACTGGCGCATATTTGCACCGTTCGGAATGTAAATAAACCCAAGTCGAGGCGCTGGTTTTGCCGCAGTCTTTGCAAGCGCGGTCGCTGCCGGCACCATGGCATCGAGAAGCGGCAGGGCCAGTGTGGTTCCGAGCCCACGTAAAAATGTTCGACGGGGAAGTGACATCTTTTTAATGATCATGAGGGCGATCTCCTCATCCGAAATGGCGCACTCTCCGCAACACCTTTAATGAGTGCCGACAATCGGTAGTTGTTATTTTCTGCTTCACGCACAATTGCACGTATCGCCGGAGCATCGTAGTACTCAATACCGCGACCCAAGGCATACGTCATAAGTTTTTCAGTAACAGTTGTGACAAAACGATCCGGATGCTTCAACAATGCCGCTTTCAGTCCCGCTGGCCCATCAAATGCGGTACCGTCAGGTAACTCACCTGAACTATCAATCGTTCGCTTGGTCTGACTCTGGTCCCGCCACTGGCCAACCGCATCAAAATTTTCAAGTGACAAACCAAGCGGATCCATCAACCGATGACAACTCGCGCATACCGGATTTGCCCGATGCTGTTCCATTGCTTCACGCATCGAAAACGGCGCCCCACCCTCACCCGTCTCAAGTTCCGGGACGTCTGGCGGTGGTGGCGGCGGCGGTGTACCAAGAATATTTTCAAGAACCCATTTACCGCGATTTACTGGTGAGGTCCGATTCGCATAAGACGTAACGGTCAGAATACTGCCATGTCCCAACAAACCGCCTCGAACACCATCTTCTTGAAAATCAACCCGCCGGAAATGGCTTCCACGAACATTCGGAATCCCATAATGTCGAGCAAGGCGCTCGTTGACAAAGGTGTAATCAGCCGACAACAAATCTAACGTACTCAGATCGTCTCGCAAGATACTCGTAAACAACAGTTCCGTCTCTCGCCGAAAAGCCTGCCGCAACGCTTCTCCGAAATCAGGGAACACATCTTCATCCGGGCGCACCGCGGCCGCATTCCGCAACGTCAACCACTGCCCGGCAAAATTTTCAACCAAGGCATTCGATCGTGGGTCTGCAAGCATGCGCTCGATCTGTTGGGTAAAGACCTGCTCGTCCTGCAGTTCACCACGCTCTGCAATGGCCAGTAATTCATCGTCAGGAATACTTGACCACAAAAAGAAAGACAGTCGCGAGGCGAGTTCAAGATCGCTAACCGAGTAGTTCGTGCTCGTTGACAGATTCTCCGGGTCGCGCTCGACACGGAAGAGAAATTCAGGACTGACTAACAAACGTCGCAGCGCCATCTCGATGCCAGTATCGAAACTCCCATTAGCCCGGCCACGCTCATAAAAGACCACCAAGCGATCAACATCGACCTCTGTGACAGGTCTCCGGTAAGCAAGTCGTCCAAACCGGACCAAGATTTCACGGGCGCATGCCAGTTCTTCGGCAGCTACACCCGAACTGGGTCGACACGTAAAGATCGCTTCACGACTCGGTGTCTCATTTACCGGACGCGAACCACTCGACTCATATGGTCCCGCAATCGTGACGCTTTCAACGTACGGCTGATATCGCGAATCACCGCCTGAACCTTCACCCGTAAATGGGCGCAGATAAAGTTTCCGGAGGCCTTCTGGTTCGGCGGATGTCTTTCGAAGAAACGCCACACCTATCGTGTGTGGGCCAGCCTGAACAGGAATTCGGATCTCCTGTGTGCCGACCGTCGGTGTGTACAGTCCGCGCGGATCATTATCTTCAGGCGACTTCCCAACCGTCAGGAGTTCGACACGCTCACCATCGATGGTGACCTCTAGTTGATGAGCCTCGACCCGCAAGGGTCCATCCGGCAAAACTTCGATTAAGTATTCTGCATCTTCAGGGAAGTTGTATTCGACAACAACACCACCACGGGTGCCGAACGGCAATCCTTCGATTCGACGGTCTTGACTCAGGTCAGACGCAATACGGAACGTCTCAGCCGTAGGCGAAGGCACCGGGGACGCCACCGCCAATCGACTGATTTTACGAGCGGCGGCCAAGTACCGGTCCATCGACGTTGGAGAAACGCCGAGCACGCCCGCAATGTTGTCAAAGCCATAGCTCGTATCATCCGCTGGCAGAAGTTCTTCGACGTTCACATCAAGATCGAAAAGGTCACGTACGACATTTCGATACTCAGTTCGACTCAATCGGTGGAATGGCTCGGTTCGCCCCGGGTTGAAATTTGACATCGCTACACGGTCAAGTTCATCTTCAAGCCAAAAACGGAATTCGTCGTATGTTTCCTGGTCCGGTCGCGGGCGTGGACGGGGCGGCATCGCACCGGCGCGCATTTTCCGAACCACCTTCTCCCACGCTTCTGGATGAGCACCGACATCAGCCAAATTCAGCGATTCGAGTGTAAACCCCCCCGTTTCTAGTCGGTCGTTGTGGCATGACACACAGTAACGGTCAACAAGACCCTGACGGTCACTAAGAGAGGCCTCCTGAGCACTATTTGAAGCCGCCACCGCACGCACCCCTACCGAACCAAGGAGGGCAACTGCTAGAAACAAAGCCTGAGAACGCAATAAAACCTTATCCATCAATAATTTAAAAAATATGTATGTTTTAAAGCCACCTGTCGACGATGACCGTTAAAACTTATGAGACAGCTTAGTTTGTATAAACATGCCACAAGTGTCAATCATGTTCTAACTGCGGTAGCATAACGACCGATCCTCACGATCTTGAACGTGAAACTTCACGGAAGGACAAGACTATGGCTTCGACAAGACGACGCTTTCTAACTACGGTCGGAACCGCTGCAGCAGGAGCGGGCGCTACTGCCCTCGGCCCACATGTCTCGGCCGCGGAAAAAGTAAACCGCGCACGCGGAAACAATGAAAAAACACTGTCGCCACAATCTCTCCTTGACCGACACGCCAAGCAGCAATTCCGTGAAGCTGCAGCTGAACACGGGGAAATAGCCACAGCCCAAACTGACCCGCAAATGCCGACGCAAGCAGAAGTCGAATCTTGGTACACCGACCGAAGAAACTGGGGTCGCTGGGGCGAAAACGACCAAATGGGTGCCGTCAATCTCATCACACAAGAAAAAAGTGCAGCCGCCGCAGGACTCGTACAAAATGGCCGCAAAGTTTCTATGAGTCGAGTCTTCGAACCGGAACAACATTTCATCCGAACAAATGCGCGTCCTGGCGGTGCGAGTTCCGTGGTCGACTACTATGGCTTTATCTATCATGGTCAAACCATCACGCACATTGATGCACTCTGCCATATGTGGGACACCGACGGTATGTGGCAAGGTCGAGACCCAGACGTCGAAATAACCACGCAGGGTGCTACCTTCGGAACAATAGACGCGTGGAGCAATGGCATCGTCACGCGTGGTGTTTTGATCGATGTCCCAAGGCACCGGGGTACGGCTCACGTCACATCAGACCGCCCTGTGCAAGGTTGGGAAATCGAAGAGATCGCACGAGCGCAAGGCGTTGATGTGGAGCCGGGTGATGCGTTGTTGGTTTACAGCGGAAAAGATGCCTATGTACGTAGCGGTGGAACCTACGGTGGTGGCGACCGACCAGGACTCAGCGTAACGTGTGCGAAATTTATTCGTGACCATGATGTCGCGTTACTGGGCTGGGACATGATGGATGCTCGACCTGACCCCTACGGTCTCGCATTTCCGGTCCACGGCGTGCTTTTTAACTATGGCGTCGCCTTACTTGACAATGCACTACTTGAACCGCTGGCCGAAGCGTGTGCCGAAGAAGAACGGTACGAATTTATGTTTATGGGGTTGCCACTGAATGTCGCACGGGGCACCGGTAGCCCGGCAAACCCGGTTGCAATGTTTTAGGTTTTAGTAAACGTGTGATCAGATAACAGAACCGGGGAAGGATACCCCCAAGGCTTCTAGACCTTTAACGCGTTTCTAGTTCCTCGACTGTCCAGTCTGAAATCGTGTTGTCGGCGCCAGTTACCAAACGTTCGTCAGCACCCAGCGAGTGCAATAACACTTCCATCTCTGGCCAACGCTTACCTGTGTTCGAATAGAACACACCTCGTGCAATCCGAAGCGGTGTCCAGCCCTTTTCATTGATAGCATCAATATCCGCTCCCTCAGCCAACAAAAAACGAACCAAGGGTTCTGAACTTCTGATGGTCGCTCCATGGAGCGCCGTATCGCCATTATCGTCGACCGTTGTCGCATTGCCACCAAGTTCAAGCGCGTATTTGACTGCAGCGAGTGCCTCCTCATTCGTGCCCGGACTTTCTCCAACCGCCCAGATGCCGACGCCGGCGGCCACCATTAACGGAGTCGTACCATCTTCATTCGGAATCAACGGGTCTGCCCCTAGTTCAACGAGTAACCGCATCATCTCAACATCCGCCGCTTTAGCGGCAAGTAAAAATGGTGTTGCGCCAATCCGATTTAATACGTTGCGATAGCGGTTGTTGGGTTCCTTTGTCATGCGCCGATTCAGGTCAGCGCCATGCAGCGCCAGGGACCTAACAAAATCAACATCCTGCATCGAACCAGTCACGATTGGAGGTGGGTTGTTGAAGCCAAGGTTTGGACGACGAGTCCACTTCACTTCGTGCAGCGCAGTCCATCCTTGATCGTCGGCATTCGGGTCCGCTCCGTGTTCAAGAAGCAAATTTCCGAGCTCGTAATGACCATTCTTTGCAGCCAACACAAGTGCACTCGTACCGTCAAATAAGGTTTCCTCTGGGCTCGCGCCGGCATCGACAAGCAAGCGCGCCATATCAAGATGTCCAGCGCGCACTGCAAACATTAACGGGCTAAACCCACCGGTCGAACGTGCATGAATATCGGCACCAGCACTGGTCAATGCATGAGCTACGTCAAGATTGTTCTCGGCCGCCGCCCACATGAGAGCAGTTTGCCCTCGCCACTCTTCCGCTATATTCGGATTGGCCTCATGCCGCAGCAAAACTCGGACGGCGGCAACGCCTCCCGTCCGAGTCGCCGTCATGAGGATCGTTTCACCCTCGGGCGACGCAGTATTCGGATTCGCGCCGGCGTCAAGCAGTAACTGGATGAATTTGGCGCTGCCATTCTCACTCGCCAAAGCAATTGGCTGCGCACCAAATTGATTGGCTCGCGTTGGATCAGCCCCGGCAGCAACGAGTTCCCGCCCGCTCTCAAGGTCATCGTGATGGGCAGCCCAGTGCAATGCGGTGGTACCGTCACCATCAACCGCGTTCACGTCAACACCATCAGCAATGAGAACACGTACGCGATCCAAATCCCCTGCAACGACAGCCTCATGAAGTGGCAAGTCCAATGCGAAGACGGCACTGGACAGCACGAGGAAAACCCCCACAAGTCCGAAGACTGTGCTCCTCTTCTGCATCATAAAACTCCAGCCGGCCGAGCAAATGAGATTACACATCCGTTAAGGCTTCAAGCCGCCCGGTACTGTCACCCAGTTCCTCGGTTCGCAGTCCTGCTTTCCCAAGCATGCTGAGAAACAGGTTCGTCATCGGCGTGTCCTTGGGGTACATCAAGTGCCGTCCGCCGCGCATACCGGCCGCGCTCCCACCAACGGTCAAGACAGGAAGGTCATAATGCAGATGGTCGTTACTGTCTCCAAGCCCGGCGCCATAGAGCATGATCGACGTATCCAATAAGCTACCCTCGCCATCAGGTGTTTCCTGCAGTTGCGACAGAAAGTGTGTGAATAACTCCACATGGTGACGATTGATCTTTGCAAGCTTTGCGAGTTTCTCGGGGTCACTTCGATGATGCGACAAACCATGATGGGGGTCCGGTACCCCGATCTGTGGATAGGTACGGCCGCCAAGTTCTCGACCAACCATAAAGGTAAAAACACGCGTGAGATCAGCCTGATACGCCAACGATACCAAGTCAAACATTAGCTTGACATGGTCTTCATAGGAATCAGGAATGCCTGCCGGGCGCGCCAAGTTTTCAGGAAGTACTGAATCAGCACCTTGCTTCTCTGATAACTGAATTTGTCGCTCAACTGCCCGAACTGCATCAAGGTACTGGTCAATTCGAGCACGATCCCCGTGCCCGAGGTCTCGCTCGATCTGAGAGAGGTCATCGGTCACCGAGTCTAGTATGCTCCGGTCCTTACGCATTTCAGACAAACGTTCATCACGAGTCCCACCATCTCCGAAAAGCCGTTCAAAAACAACACGCGGATTGTTTTCCATGGGCAATGGTGTCGTGGCGGTTCGCCATGACACTGTATTCATATACGCACAGCTATATCCGTTTTCGCAATTGCCAACCAGAAAGTCCAAATCGATCGCTAATTCGAGTGATGGCAATGGTGTCTCTGCACCGAGCACCGACGCCGCAACCTGATCAACAGTCACACCAGCCTCTACGTCCGCACCTTCGGTCTGCTTAGGATGTACACCATTGAGCCACACAGAACTGGCGCGCGAGTGCTCGCCGTTACCATCCCCAAGTGGCTCGGCCTGTCCGTGCGCCAAGCGGCTGTACACGATCGTTTCGTCACGGAACGGACTCAAAGGACTTAACGTAGGAGACAACTCCAAGGCCCCGCCCTCACCGCTCGGAGTCCAGGCCTGCATAACGGCACCATTCGGCAAATAGATAAACCCGAGCCGTTTCACTGGAGCCGCAGCAGTTTTTGCAAGCACCGACATAGCCGGCACCATCGAATCAAGGAGTGGAAGCGCGATCGCTGCTCCCATTCCTCGCAGCATGGTACGTCGCGGCAGCGAAAGCTTTTTAATGATCATGATGCAGACCTCCTCATTTGAAACGGCAGGCTTTTTACGATACCAACAATAATTGATGAAAATGCATGGTTGTGTTGCGCCGCATCACGGGCAATCACACGAATCGACGGCGCATCAAAGTGTTCGACGCCACGACCGAGCGCATAGGTCATTAATTTTTCGGTCAACGTCATCACGAACAGCTCCGGCCGCTGCAAGAGCGCCTCGCGCAATCCGCCGGCTCCGGAAAATTCAGTTCCATCTGGCAAAACCCCTGATGCATCGATCGGAGTATTAGCTTCATTCGTCTCACGATACTTACCCACTGCATCAAATTGTTCAAGCGCAAAACCAGGCGGGTCCATTAATTTGTGGCAACTTGCGCACACCGGATTCGCACGATGTTGTTCCATTGCCTCACGCATCGACAGCGCACGTCCATCATCCGTTGTTTCCTCAAGCGATGGCACATCTGGCGGGGGTAGTGGCGGCGGTGTACCCAGGAGATTTTCCAGTACCCATTTCCCACGAAGCACCGGTGAAGTACGCGTTGGGTATGCTGTAGCGGCCAATATACTGCCGTGCCCAAGAAGACCCCGACGGGTCTCGTCAGTCAGCGTGATCCGTCGAAAATGACTACCTTTCACATTTGACAGGCCATAATGACGAGCGAGTCGCTCGTTTACAAAAGTGAAGTCAGCATTGAGAAATGCCAACACTGTGTGGTCTTCACGGAGAATGCTCTCAAAGAACAACTCAGTCTCACGCCGCATAGCGTTTCGAAGACTTTCACCAAAGTCAGGAAACCGGTTTTCATCCGGAATCAGTGCTGGCACGTTTCGAAGATAAAGCCACTGTCCCGCAAAATTTTCAATTAACGCATGCGACCTATCATCAGCAAGCATGCGCCGAACCTGAGCCGTTAGTACACCAGAATCGGTGAGATCACCAGCGATCGCAACATCAAGTAATTCGTCGTCAGGAATACTTGACCACAAGAAAAATGAGAGCCGCGACGCAAGTTCAAGATCCGTCAGGTGGTAATTTGTACCAGGCTCCACATCCTTCGGGTCTCTCACTACACGGAAAAGAAACTCAGGACTCACAAGTAAACGTCGCAGTGCAAACTCTACGCCGGACTCAAACCCACCCTCTTGTTTGCCGTCTTCATAAAACGCCATCAGGACATCAAGGTCGCGTGATGTAACCGGCCGGCGGTACGCTCGCTGTGCGAGCGTCGACAAAATCTCTCGCGCACAGAGCATCGCTTGGTCGTCATCGCCGGTATCCGGTCGACAGCTAAAGATACGACTCCGACTCGGTGTCTCCTCTAACGGCGGTCCATCACTCGCTTCATATGGCCCCGTGACCACCAAGCTTTCAAGATACGGCTGATACCGTGTGTCACCGCCCGTCGTATTTGTGTACGGTCTCAAATATGGCTGTCGCAATGTTTCGGGATAGGCCGCAGTCTTCTTTCGAAAGGTTGCTCGCAAGGTACGCGGACCGGCAAGGACGGGTACTCGAATCTCCCAGTCGTCATCCGCATGACGCTGCCGCTCACGCCACGCTCGATACTCCGGACTCGTACGCGTCACACCTTCAGGGGCTGGCTCACCAACCGTAAATGTTTCGAGGCGTTCTCCGTCCAGACTAATGTGAAGCTCGTGAGGTTCCGTGAACGCTGCTAACGTATCGGCCGTGTCACGACCGAGGCGCACGCGGATTACATATTCAGCATCAAGCGGAAACGTATACGGAATGGACATGCCGCCACGCGTCCCAAAAGGAAGCCCCTCGACTCGCTCATTTTGTGAATAGTCGGCTGACAAGCGAAACGTGACCGCTGTCGCAGACTGGCCTGGGTTCCCAACAGCAAGACGACTGACTTTCTTCGCCGCAGACAAATACCGCTCAAGTAGCGTCGGTGACACACCGAGAACTCCGGCGATGTTATCGAAACCATAGCTCCCATCATCCGCCGGAAGTAACTCCGCAACATCAACATCAAGTGCCAGCAAGTCACGAATAACGTTGTGATACTCCGCGCGATTGAGGCGGTGCATCGCTTCGGTGCGTCCTGGATTCGGCTCAATAGAACCCGCAGCATCTAATTCGGCTTCCAGCCATCCGATAAAACGTTCGTACGTTTCATGGTCCGGTCGTGGACGCGGAAGAGGTGGCATGGCTCCCGCGCGGAGCTTGCGAACGACTTTTTCCCACAACGCCGGGTTAGATGCCACATCACCAACATCAGCTGAATCAAGTTCGAGGTTTCCGGCCTGCGTTCGTCCGTTATGACACGCGATGCAGTACTGGTCGAGAAGCGCACGTTGGCCAACGATTTCCTGGGCGTCCAGTGAAACCACTGCGCCAAAAAACAGCAGCCCGAAACCGAGCGACACAATAAAATCTCTCACGATTGGCGATTCTACTTTCATGACCAAAACTTACACACCCGCCACGAATTCTTTCGCATTGTAACGCTCCAGTGGCTACTGCGGGTCCCCGAGGCAAACCACACATTCTTCGGCAGACATTTCGCCGGCACATACGACTCGAAGTGCATCAAATGGCACCCCTTGTCGACGTCGGAGAAAACTCTGGCAGGCGGGACTCGGTGTCGGCTCATCAGGGTTCAAAACCGGAATCATCGCCGCCATTGGAAACTCGCAGCTTAATTCGGTCGACTGAACCGCATAGGCCAATGTATCGAGCGCTTCGCGCGCAATATCATGCGATGCTGAATATCTCATGCCTGCTGTCCGAGCCGCGACCCGCTGCTCGGCACACCCTTGACCAATGAAGTCATTGATCGCCGGCACCTGCGCACAACTAAAAAAGTTCTGGTCCGCTCTGTACAGGGCCCGGCGAGCTGACCTCGCGTCCTTCGCGGCTTCATTTGCCTCGTTGACGGCAATGCGCATTTGGTCAAGGTCAGACGCACAACTCGACCATGACCCTTGTGCACTGGCAGTGCCTGCTAAAAATAAGAAACAGGACAATATCAACACAGCACGAAAACAAGCTTTCATGACAGCCTCCACGCCAACCAGGGCAGCAGAATAGGTTGTCATTGGATTATATGCGTGTCTTGTTCGATCCTGTAGCTTCTTCGACTCCTTCAATGGCCGGAACATCACCAACGGTATCTCTTAGTGGAATTTCTTTGAGTCGCCACGACAATAGAAACGACAGCACCATCACAGGCACCGCCCAAAAAAATACGTCTTGAAGGGCAACTTCGACTGATGACGTCACACCAGATGCCACCTCTCCGGGTAGTGCTCGTATCGCAGCCGGCGTACTTAAAAGCTCGGTCACTTGTCCGCGTAAAGAGTCAACAACGTCTGTCGGAATACGGCGTGGGAGCTCCTCAAGCAGGCGTGCGTTCATAATCGAACCGAAGATCGCTACCCCGAATGACCCCCCCAACGTCCGAATAAACTGCGCTGTAGACGTGGCAACTCCAAGGTCTGCGTGCGATACCGCATTTTGCACTGCGAGTAGCGTCACCTGCAGTACCATGCCAACTCCGAGTCCAAGCACCAGCATGTAGCCTGAACTAAGCACGCGCGCCGTGTCGGCCGTCATACCGCTTAAAAAATACATCCCGACCACAGCCAACGCGCTGCCAATGATCGGGTATCGCCGATATCGACCGGTACTTGTCGTTAACCTCCCCGCTCCAACAGAACCAACAACGATCCCCGCGGTCAATGGAAGCACTAACAAACCGGAATCGGTGGCCGACACACCATTAACAACCTGCAGAAAAAGTGGTAAAAACACCACTCCACCGAACAGAGCAACACCGATCAAGAACCCAAGAACCGACGCAACGGAATAGATGCCGTTGCGAAACAATCGCAGCGGTAGCAATGGCTCCGGAACGCGTGTTTCCCACCAGAGAAAGATCGCGGTCACGAACGTCCCGGACGTAATGAGACTGATAATCACTGGAGACTGCCATATATACGCTGTCCCTCCCCAGACAAGGGACAGCAATAAGAGTCCCACACCAGTCACCAGTAACAGCGCACCAACAATATCGATCCTCGACTGACGACGCACCGTCGTCAGTCGCAACGCGCTTGAAATAATCGCTAGCGCAATAAGACCCACCGGAAGATTGATCAAGAACACCCAACGCCAGCTTGTGGTATCAACAATGAACCCGCCAGCAAGTGGTCCGATAACGCTCGCGAACGCCCACGTTGCCGCCAGGTACCCGATGTACCGCCCGCGTTGCCTTGGCGACACAATGTCACCGACCACCGCGAAAGTACACACCATCACCCCGCCAGCACCAAGTCCCTGCACGCCTCGGAATAGCACCAGTTCAAACATCCCCGGAGCAATGCCAGCCAATAGCGACCCAAGCAAGAAAATGCCTATCGCCACCTGAAAAATAAGCCGCCGGCCATAGATGTCACTAAGTTTTCCGTAGAGTGGCGTGCAGACCGTAGAACTTAACAAATAGGCCGTCACCACCCATGAGTAGTAATCAAGACCACCCAATTCACCAACAATGGTCGGAAGGGCTGTTGCAACAATGGTCTGGTCAAGTGCGGCCAGAAACAGACCAGCCATCAGACCGGTAAAGATGACAAGGATTTGCCGATGCGTATACGTGGTAGTCGTCACAACCAACTATTTATCACCGGTCAACAGACGTACAAAAAAACAGGGGCTAGTACGCCTAGCCCCTGTGACAATCTGTGAGCTCAAAACGAGCTAATTCGCTACCTCAATCGGTACGGATGCATGTTGATCGTCCCAGTACACGTTCATTGAGTAAGACCCATTGATATCCGCGAATACGATGGACATGTTATCGATTGACATCCCTTGCAAGGCTTGTACGGTCATGGTCGTCCGCATGACATCCTTTTCATTTGTGTACCCGTACGCACCCCACAGTGCATTTGGGTTTTCTTCTCGCGGGTTATCTTTTACACCCCACGTCGAAAAAATCAGCGTCCAGGAACTTGGGCTGACCAACTCGGCAAACATCGTGTATTCACCAACCGCCAGTCGCTGCCCCCCGATCAATAAATCGGCTTCCGTAATGAATCGTGTCGTCTGGTCGGCACCCATTCGCCAGATTGGCGCGCCGCGCAACAATCCCTCGCCATATTCAGCACCCGACCCAAAAATGCCATGGCGCCCACGCAAAACAGGTCGGCCATAGTAGACATCGATCCAATGGCCTCCTTCGTACTGACCCTCCGAGTTATAGCTGCCACCGATCTGAGTTGATGTGCGACCACGCGGACTCGCCCGTCGATCCTGCGCCTCCAACACACCCGTCGCAAGTATGACCGCCACAAGGCTAACGCTAATGTTCTTTATTGCTCGCATTCACCGTCTCCCTTCATAAACTCTATTGCTCACACGCTTATTCACTCTGATACTTTAATTCGCCAGCTCAACCGGTACCGTGGCCAGTTGATTGTCCCAAATGACATAAAAGGTCCCACCTTGCTGCGTCATATCGGTAAAACCTATCGCCAACTGATCCATGGAGTAGTCAAGAGTTTGCACCGACATGGTGGTTCGCATGACATCTTTTTCATCGGTGTACCCATACGCCCCCCACAAAGCATCTGGATTCTCTTCGCGGAAATTCTCTTTGACACCCCATGTAGTGAAAATCAATTCCCACGCCGTCGGATTCGCCAGATCGGCAAAGATTGTGTACTCGCCAGCTGGCAGGCGTTGCCCCCCAATGACCAAATTGGCTTCTGTCGTAAATGTCGTCGTTTCGTCAGCCCCGACACGCCACAGTGGGGCACCAGCGTAAAGTCGTTGCCCGTATTCAGCACCTTCACCAAAAATTCCCTGGCGACCGCGCAAAATAGGCCGACCATAATGAATGTCGATCCACGACCCACCTTCGTACGCACCCTCGGAGTCATAGCTTCCGCCGAGCTGCGTCGCGGTATACCCACGCGTGCTCGCCCGACGCTGCTGCGCCTCCATCACCGTGACCGCTAAAAGAACAGCAATTACCGCAACACCCACTTTGTTTATCGCACGCATCTGTATCTCTCCCTTCAAGAAATGACTTACCAGCATGGATCAAACGCAACTACCGAATCAATGTCGCAGGTTTCGCCTGCATTAAGGGCGCGTAAAAATCATTCCCCTTGTCATCAATCACAATAAACGCTGGAAAGTCTTCAATGTCTATTTTCCAGATCGCCTCCATCCCCAATTCGGGATATTCCCGCACTTCTACTTTCCTGATGCTGTGGTCGGCTAATCGAGCCGCCGGACCGCCGATCGACCCGAGGTAAAACCCACCATGTAATTTACATGCATCCGTAACTTGCTGCGATCGGTTCCCTTTCGCGAGCATAACCATGCTGCCACCACGCGCTTGGAACAGGTCGACATACGAGTCCATTCGACCCGCCGTGGTCGGACCAAAACTGCCAGAGGCTCGCCCTTCGGGTTTTTTTGCAGGTCCGGCGTAATACACCATGTGGTTCTTGAAATACTCTGGAAGGTCCTCACCCGCATCAAGGCGCTCTTTAAGTTTTGCATGTGCAATGTCTCGCGCCACAATCATTGACCCCGAAAGAGACAGACGCGTCGCCACGGGGTACTTTGCCAATTCAGCCAAAATCTCAGACATCGGTCGATTGAGATCTATTCTGACAACGTCCCCAGGTAATTCGTCATCAGCAACATCAGGGAGATACTTCGCCGGGTTTTCTTCCAGTTGCTCAATGAACACTCCATCGCGTGTGATTTTTGCGAGTGCCTGACGGTCAGCCGAACACGACACCCCTAATCCGACAGGACACGATGCCCCATGACGCGGCAACCGGATGACGCGCACATCATGCGCAAAATATTTCCCACCAAACTGCGCCCCAATTCCGATCTGCCGCGCGATCTCAAACACTTGTCGTTCCATGTCAACATCCCGAAACGCGCGGCCGTGTTCATTGCCCGTCGTCGGAAGCCGATCAAGATATTTTGTGGTCGCCAGTTTGAGTGTCTTCATTGTGAACTCAGCAGACGTACCACCAATGACCAAGGCCAGGTGGTACGGTGGGCAGGCTGATGTCCCGATCGTTTTTAGGTGAGATTCAACAAACTGACTGAGTGTTGTGGGGTTAAGAAGGGCCTTCGTTTCTTGATACAGGAAACTCTTATTTGCGGACCCCCCACCTTTCGCGACAAACAACAATTCGTACTCATCGCCTGGTTCTGCGTAAATTTCTATCTGCGCCGGAAGATTCGACCCCGTATTTTGTTCTGTGTACATGTCCAGTGGCGCCATCTGTGAATACCGGAGGTTCCGTTGCGAATACGCATCAAAAATTCCCTGAGAAATCGCCACCTCGTCATTGCTACCAGTCAGTACGTTTTCACCTTTGTGCCCCATGACAATGGCCGTCCCAGTGTCTTGACAACCTGGCAGTATACGACCAGCCGCGATATTCGCATTCCGTAACAGCTCAAGGGCCACAAATTTGTCGTTTTGTGATGCTTCCGAGTCGTCAAGGATCGTTCGTAGCTGCGCCAGATGGGCAGGGCGAAGTAAATGTGCCACATCATCAAACGCGGTTCGTGACACCAACTGCAGCACGTCGGGCTCGACTTTTAGCATCTCCCGACCGTCAACACTGATGACCGACACCCCGTCTGATGTCAGCTTTCTGTAGGGTGTGTCGTCAGCCTTAAACTCAAAAATCGATTGGTAGTGAAAATCAGTCATTACAAACACATTTTACTTTGAACGGCAAAATTTCTGATGGCTATCGAACGGACGGCTGGTGAGCCGAACGATATTTTCGCAGTAACTCGTACAGCACGACTCCGCCCGCCGTCGCCACATTGAGAGAGTGCTTTAGACCCCGCATCGGTAACCGCACATGGACATCGCAGCGGTCGAGTAGCTGCTGGTCAAGGCCTGTCACTTCATGCCCGAAGAGGAGACAGACAGGAAATCGGGCCTGCCAATCAAATAAATCAACAGCATGCTGGGTTGTTTCAATTGCGGCAATCTCGCACCCGAGGTTTTGTCGCTCTTGTATATACGAGGCAATATCACCACACCGATCCCACGACACTTGCTGTTCGGCGCCTAGTGCGGTTTTTGTAATTTCTTTATGGGGCGGCTGACCAGTAATTCCAGATAACACCAACCGATCGATGCCAACCCCATCGGCTGAACGAAAAAATGCGCCGACGTTATACAGACTACGAATATCGTGGAGAACTACAGAAACTGGCAACGTCCCAACCGCGTCATACCCGGCGGCTAGTTCGGTTGCAACATACGGAAGTCGATCCATAGAGCGAAGTGTGAATATACTTCCACACTCAATACCGCTGTGAATACATTTGCTGTCATTATTTTGGTTGCCGTTCTCGGCGAATATCTCCTCAGTGTCGTTTCAGGCATCCTGAGTCTTCGCACGTTCAGCCCCACGTTGCCGGCTGAATTTCGTGAGGTTTTCGATGAAGACAAATATGCGGAGGCAAGACGCTACGGGCAAACGCAAACATACTTCGGGCTTATTCACAGCAGCTTCGACCTCGCTATTTTGGTGACATTTTGGTTGTTCGGAGGCTTTGAATGGCTCGATCAAGTTGTCCGAGCTGCTGGTTACGGACCTCTGGTGAGCGGTCTTGTCTACATCGGCTCACTTACGTTGGCCTCATCGTTACTCGGTCTACCGTTCCGCCTGTACTCTACGTTTGTCATTGAGGCTCGCTTCGGATTTAACCGTACAACGGTGGGAACATTTGTGAGCGACCTCCTGAAAGGTCTTACTCTCGGCGTCGTACTCGGCGGTCTGTTGTTAGCGATCGTCCTGCTGTTTTTTGAATGGGCAGGACCGTTGGCGTGGCTTTGGTGCTGGTTAGCCGCAACGGCCTTTATGCTCATAATTCAATTCGTCGCACCCACGTGGATCATGCCGATCTTTAATAAGTTCACAGTACTGGAAGACGGAGAACTACATGATGCCATCGTCGGCTATACCCGATCGGCAAACTTTCCACTTCAGGGACTCTTTGTCGTCGACGGCTCACGTCGTTCATCAAAAGCAAACGCCTTCTTCACAGGATTTGGAGCGAATAAGCGTATCGGCCTCTACGATACGCTTGTCGATGACTACTCGGTACCCGAGGTGGTCGCCGTCGTCGCGCATGAAGTGGGTCACTACAAAAAACAGCACATCGTAAAGAGCATGGTGCTGTCGATAGCTCACCTTGGTGTCATGTTTTGGGTGTTATCGCTTTTCCTACAGCAGGAAGCATTGTTTGAAGCATTTTTTGTGACCGAGACTTCAGTGTACACAGGACTGTTGTTCTTCGGGTTGTTGTTTACACCGGTTGAACTCGTGCTCTCGGTCTTACTAAATGTGTTTTCTCGAAAAAATGAATTTGAAGCAGACGCATTTTCAGCGATAACCACAGGTGATGGAGACTCTTTAGTTCGAGCGCTTAAAAAATTATCCGCTGACAATCTGTCAAATCTAACACCCCACCCGTTCGACGTGTTCCTTCATTATTCGCACCCGCCAGTTCTAGAGCGAATCCGCGCACTCGACAAAATCGACTCTGGAACAATGACACCCGCCTAGCATCGCCTACTGCATGCCAGGCCGTTGTAATTCACGCGCCGCTCGAAACTCACTGGTCTCACTCCAAGCCGGCCACTCATCACTACCCGCCAAATAGGCGCCAAATTGATAGAAAAACACAAGGTCCTCTACTGCACCAGAAAGATCCCAATCTGGCTTTATTTCGTCTGACACCGCATGGTAATCAT
>CAZWKO010000017.1:0-17655 GCA_964634925.1 uncultured Vicinamibacteraceae bacterium | reverse complement strand
TCATTAGACATTGCTGACGCATGTCTGCGCGTTAATGTTCTTGGAACCCTGAATCTTTTGAGAGTGCTAGAGGAACATCATCTTGAGTCATTTGTGCTTCCTAGTAGCGTTGAAGTGTACGGAAATGGCTCGATTCCATTTCGTGAAGACCAGGCTGCAGCTCCACCGTCACCTTACGCCGTGTCAAAACTTGCTGCCGAGCAACTAGCGCTGTGCCTGTATCGCAGCAAAGGGTTTCCTGCTGTTGTTGTTCGAATCGCGACGGCTTATGGGCCAAGTCAGCCGAATCATCGTCTAATTCCGTCACTTATTGGTTCGTTTTCGCGCGGTGAGAGACCCGCACTTTCGAATCCTGATCTCAGTCGGGATTTTCTTTACGTAGAGGATGTGGTTGAAGGGTTATTGTTGGCTGCGGGGTCCGAGGCTGGTTCTGGTGAGATTATTAATCTCGGAGACGAACAGACATACACAATTAAACAGGTGGCCGAGACAGTACGGGAACTTATGGCGGTTGACCTTGCACCTCGCTACGGTGCGATGCCTGCACGTGCTAATGAAGCGCGGGTATGGGCGTCAAGCAACGAAAAGGCGCTCAAACTCCTTGGGTGGACGCCGCATACCGTTTTACGAGAGGGGCTTAAAAAGACGATCTCATGGTACTGTTCTCAATTGAACACCACTTCCTCGACTGTTACTAATCGATGAGCAATACAGCAGAACAATTAAAGAGAGAGATTCTTGAGAAAGTACGAGAGTATGCCAAGACTGCGCATTCTAGTAGTGAGTTTGTCCCGTATAAGACCAAAGTTCGGTATGCCGGTCGCGTGTTTGATGACCGTGAAATGGTTGCTCTGGTTAGCAGCGCATTAGATTTCTGGCTGACGCTGGGACCCTATGGTGCTCAATTCGAATCCAGGATGCGTGAGTTTTTTGGTTCTCGAGATTTTGTGCTCACCAATTCTGGCTCATCCGCAAACCTGGCTGCTATCACGGCCCTGTGTTCTAAGAACTTAGATGGGCATATGCGTCCTGGTGGTGAAGTAATTACACCGGCTGTCACGTTTCCCACAACACTTTCCCCTATTCTGCAAAATGGACTTGTTCCGGTGTTCGTTGATTGTGAGTTGGGGACCTACGATGTTGATGTCGATGCGGTGGCAGCTGCCGTGTCACCCAAGACGCAGGCGCTGGTGATTCCACACACACTGGGGAATCCTTGCCGGATGGATGTGTTGATGGACATTGCACGAGAGCACGACCTCTGGGTAATAGAGGATTGTTGTGATGCGTTAGGTGCGAAATATAACGGCAAGCTTGTTGGGACATTTGGTGATACGTCGACGTGCAGTTTTTATCCCGCCCATCACATTACTCTTGGGGAAGGTGGTGGGGTGGTTGTGAGAGAGCCCAGAGTTGCAAAGATCGTTCGCTCGGTGCGTGACTGGGGCCGGGATTGTTGGTGTGAACCTGGTCAGAATGATACGTGTGGCAAGCGATTCGGATGGAAGTTGGGAGATTTACCGGAAGGGTACGACCACAAATACATTTATTCAGAGATTGGTTACAATCTAAAACCAACAGACTTGCAAGCCGCGATTGGTACAGTTCAAGCTGACCGGATCGGTGATTTTCATGTGCGAAGACAGCACAACTTTGATCGGCTTTATGCCGGCCTCAAGGCATTTGAGGAATTCCTAGTTTTACCGAAGGCCTATCCTAATGCAGAACCGGCGTGGTTTGCTTTTCCATTGACTGTACGCGGAGGCGTTGTGCGCAGTGAGTTGGTAGCGTGGTTGGAACAATCACTCATAGAAACCAGAGAGATTTTTTCTGGAAACATTCTTAGGCAACCCGCGTATCGTGATGTAGCGCATCGAATTCAGGGAGATTTACACCGATCGGATGTTGTTATGCGCGACACGTTTTTTATCGGCGTGTACCCAGGCCTTACTGATGAGATGGTGGATTTTGTATTGGAGCGGTTTAGAGAATTCTTTCGAACTCACGGATTGTCCTAAGCGGCGCCGTGGTTGTGACAATAAATGACAGAACAGAGAAGTGGACCGATTCCTGAGCTGACGGTTGCTATTGCAGCTTATAACGAGCGTGCAACTATCATGCAGGTGCTTGAGCGAGTGATAGCTGTTCCTGTTACAAAGCAGATTATCGTTGTTGATAATTGCTCGACGGATGGCACCCGTGAGTTATTGGCAGACGTTGACGATTCAGTCGAGGTGATATTTCAACCTCGTAATTTAGGAAAAGGCACTTCCATTCGAACCGCAATCACACATGCGCGTGGAGAGTATTTCATCATTCAAGACGCTGATCTCGAGTATGAACCTGAGCAATATCCTCGGCTTTTGTCCTATGCGCGTGAGCATGATCTTGATGCCTTGTACGGTTCTAGGGTTATGGATGGGCGGAACACGAACTACGTTGGCTATTATTTTGGTGTGCAGGCACTGACGTGGATGACGAACGTGTTGTATGGAGCGCGACTTACTGATGTGGCTACGGCCTGTAAGATGTTTCGGACGTCGGTCGTATCAAAGTTGAATCTGCGTGGAGCCAGTTTTGATCTGGATTTTGAGGTTACGAATAAGATTTGTCGAGATAACTGGCGTATTGATGAGGTCCCAGTTCCATATCATCCTCGAACCTTCGACGAAGGTAAGAAAATTCGTAGTCGTGACGGACTCAGCGCGGCTTACGTGATTATTCGCGATCGATTTATCGAGTGATGTCCTCCACCACGATGTCGTGGATTAGAACTTCCGGGGCTATTCAGGTATTTCTGTTTGCTCTTGTTGTTCGGTTTGCTTTTTTGGTGACGGTTCCGGCTGCGCCTATTTCCGGAGATGCGAGTGATTACGATCGCTTGGCCCATGCCATTGTGAATGGCGAGGGGTATGTTTCCGAAACTGGGCAACCCACCTCGATGCGACCACCTTTGTATAGCTATTTGCTTGCAGGATTTTATCAAGTCTTCCCGGATGGGCCCTCAGCGATGCGTGTTCTGCAGGCAGTCCTTGATGCTGTAACCTGCGCACTCGTTTATGGATTGACGCTTCGTCACTTTGGACTGGAAGCAGCACGAGTTGCAGGAGTGCTGTCTATTTTTTCGCTTAGTCTATTGTTTGCCACCCGCCATTTGCTTGCGGAGACATTCATGGCGTTTTTCATGGTGGCAATTGTGTACTCGCTCGACACAGCGCTGACGTCGTGGCGATTAGGAGCGTTCTTGCTCACTGGAGTTCTTGTCGGGCTCAGTACATTAACGAAAGGGACGACGTTGCCATTGCCGGCAATGCTGCTTTTACCGATCTGGGCGTCGACCCAGTGGAAGTGGAGGCCGACTCTTCAAGCAGGTGCAATCGTATTCGCTGGTTTTCTCGTTGTGTTACTGCCATGGACTGTCAGGAATTATTTTGTTCATGGCGAAGTAGTTCCGGTTGCGACGCAGATGGGTTGGGTTGCCTATTCGTCATACGCGCCTCCAGAAGGAAAAATCTTCGGCGTTTACACCTTTGACGAGACGGTTGAGGCGGCAATGCGCCTTCCAGAGGCGCAACGTAGCCGAGAGCTTATCAATGCAACGGTGAGTCTTATCTTGGAACGACCAGGGGAATTGCCAAGGTTGCTCGTTTTGAAGTTTCTGTATTTCATTAGCCCATTTGACTGGGAGATTTTAGGTGGCGATGGAGTCTTTAATTTTCTGTACGCGCTCACGTTACCGCTAGCCTTGTATGGACTATGGGTCGTAAGGGCAAGAGGTTGGCGACTCTGGTTACTGGCAACGCCGCCTGCATTTTTACTTGCGTTGTCGCTAGTTCTATATGGAAGTCCGCGGTTACGGTTGCCGGTCGAGCCCATACTAACAGTGCTGGCAGCCGGTGGAGTGGTTGGTATATGGGGGAAAGCCGAGGCGCACCGAACAGCGGTTACGGTGATGTCGATACTTTTCCTTGCGGGCGGTTTCACTATTTATTGGTTTAGTGCTGAGGCAAAGGTCGTGAGTGCAACTATTCTTCGAGGGATGGGATTATGGTGACGCTTTTTCTGTAAACCGCGTATCACTAACACTTTATGTCTGGTGAGAGTGGTAGATTTTGATCGGCATCGATTCGAGTTGTAGTGTCGCGTTTATATATTAAGGAGGCCATTTGTTGGTATTGGATGGACTCCTTTATGTTTGTACGATTTAGGATAGCCATACCAAGGGGGAGATATGCGATTTAACAGGGGGTGGTGTGGTGTCGGAGTTGTTGTGTTGTTCTCTTCCGGTGGCGGGCTATTTGAGCACTCGGTATCAACAGAACAAATGAGCTCACCACCGCTTGTGAGTCAGGCCCTTTATGAACGCTGGACCGAAGACTTGTCTAACTGGGGACGGTGGGGGCCAGATGACGAACTCGGAGCGTTTAATCTCGTCACTCCAGAGAAGCGTGCAGCGGCAGCTGCCCTTGTAACAGAAGGGGTCACAGTATCGCTCGCATCAGATGCTCAAGATTATGAAAGTGTTGATGTGCCGTGTCCGGTCCGATGGTCTATGACGCGAGCAACTCGCACGGGTGCCAGTGATGAAATTGCCTACCCATGTATTCATGGGCCAGGCACAACACATCTTGATGCTTTCGCGCATGTTTTTTTTGATGGAAAAATGTGGAACGGATACGACGTCGAAGAATTAGTGACCCTGGAAGGTGGGGCACTCAAGAATTCGATAATGACAATGAAGGATGGCATCGTCACGCGTGGTGTGCTTTATGACATTCCGCGACTAAAGGGGATTGATTATCTTGAACCGGGAACTCGCATCACCGTTCAGGATCTGGAAGATTGGGAGGAGATGGCTGGTGTTCGGGTCGGTCCTGGCGATGCGTTTCTTATTCGTTGGGGACGATGGGCTCGTCAGGAGGCTATCGGCCCTTTTGATACTGGGCTGGAAGCAGCGGGTTTAGACAACAATGTAATTCCATGGCTGCGTGAGCGTGACGTGGCTGTCGCCGGGTGGGAAACGCCCGGCTATGCACCGCAGCCAGACGGGGACCTTCCAAGAACGGCACTTCATAATTTCGCACTGACGATTCTGGGAATTCAGGTACTTGACCGTGCTGATTTTCAGGACCTGGCTTCCGTTGCAGCTGAACGAAGCAGGTGGGAGTTTATGGTCACCATTGCGCCGTTACGTGTTCCCAATGGAACCGGTTCGCCCGTGAATCCTATTGCTATGTTTTAGTGGTCGAACACGACATTATGTAAATACAGAGATATGACCAATAATTCATGGACGCAGGTTCTGTTGAGGTCTCAGCCTAAGACTAGGAAGCATTGCCCGATAACGGCGCACGAGGTGTAAACATGAAAACGCGATCAACCAATCTATCTATCGTACTTGGTGTACTTGGCATGATGGTCATGATGCATCCCGTTGTGATGGCACAGGGAACCGAAAATGGAGAGTGGCGGAGCTACGGTGGGGATATCGCAAATACGAGATATTCAGGCCTCGATCAGATTTCCGTAGAGAATTTTGGCGACTTGGAGGTTGCCTGGCGGGTTAGCACCGCTAACTTTGGACCAAATCCGGAGTACAACTTTCAGTCTACACCGCTCATGGTTGATGGGGTCTTGTACTCGACTGCGGGGTCTCGTCGTGCTGTCATTGCGCTTGATGCCGGTACTGGTGAATTGCTGTGGATGCATCGTCTTGATGAGGGTGAGCGTGGGGCGACAGCGCCACGCCGGTTGTCCGGTCGCGGTCTGGCTTATCGCGATGATGGTGCAGATGGGCAGATCTTTTACGTTACACCTGGCTACCAATTAATAGGTCTCGATGCTGCATCTGGCAGGCGACTCTCTGGCTTTGGCATTAACGGCATCGTGGATCTAAAGCAAAATTTTGACCAAGACATAGATTTGGTGACTGGTGAAGCTGGTTTGCATGCGACGCCACTTGTCGCCGGGGACACCATCGTTATTGGTGCTGCGCATTTGCCAGGAAGTACGCCGCGCTCGATGCGAAATATAAAAGGGTATATCCGAGGATTTGATGCTCGTAGCGGTGATCGGAAGTGGATTTTTCATACGATTCCGGGAGCGGACGAATTTGGTAACGATACGTGGTTAAACGATTCATGGCGTTATACAGGTAATACTGGCGTCTGGGGTCAGATTAGTGTTGATTTAGAACTGGGCATTGCGTATTTGCCAACTGAAATGCCGACCAATGATTACTATGGTGGCCATCGTCACGGCGACAATCTGTTTTCTGACAGTTTAATTGCGGTAGATTTGGAAACTGGTGATCGATTGTGGCACTACCAGTTTATCCATCATGACGTTTGGGACTGGGATTTACCCTGCGCCCCGATCCTTGCGGATGTCCTGATCGATGGTGTCGAACGCAAGATCGTCGCGCAGCCAACAAAACAGTCGTGGTTGTATGTGTTTGACCGGGAGACTGGCGAACCAATTTGGCCGATCGAAGAACGGGAAGTGGAGCAATCGACCGTCCCGGGCGAGCTTCTCGCGCCCACGCAACCGTTTGTTACGAGGCCGCCCGCGTACGACAGACAGGGAGTGACGCTGGACGATCTCATTGATTTCACACCAGAGATTAGGCGCCGAGCAGAAGCGATCGCCGCGCGGCATCGACTTGGACCAATCTTTACACCACCGACCGTTTCTGATCCGAACGGAGTCGCTGGAACGTTAATGCTTCCGTCTCAGGCCGGTGGCACAAATTGGCCCGGAGGATCGATTGATCCTGAAACTGGTATTGCGTATCTCTATACCTTTACGACCGTCGTGTCTCTCGGGCTAATCAATGACCCTGAGCGGTCGGACATGAATTTTATTCGTGGTCGATCAAGAGAAATTCCAGCGGCCGAGGTTGCACTTAATGTTGACGGGATTCCTTTGGTAAAGCCGCCTTGGGGGCGTATTACAGCGATAGATTTGAAGGTCGGTGAAATCGTGTGGCAGATACCGCATGGAGAAACACCCGATAATATTCGAAATCACCCCCTGCTTGCTGGTGTGGATCTGCCTCGAACAGGTCGTGTCGGACGTGTGGGAACTCTTGTTACGAAAACGCTGGTGATCGCCGGTGAAGCCGGTACGTTTACGACTCCGTCCGGTGAAGAGGGGGCGATGTTACGAGCGTATGACAAGGCCACGGGGAATGAGGTTGGAGCCGTGTATATGCCAGCAGGTGCGTCCGGATCGCCGATGACATATATGCATGATGGCCAGCAATACATTGTTCTGGCTATCAGTGGGGGTGGTTTTGCTGGTGAGTTGATCGCGTTTCGATTGCCAGGATAGTTCACATGTGGATGACACCGGACAGATTTCGGTGGAGTAGTTTTGCACTGGTATTGATGGCAGGGTCGATAGCTTTGTTGTTTCGACTGGGCCTACTGCCAGCATTAGATGCCCGACAAGGTCGTTCGTATCTGACGGTGTCCGACGAACGATTGAGGGAACCAGAACCTGAGAACTGGTTGATGTATCGGCGAACCTATAACGGTTGGGGATTTAGTCCTCTCGATCAAATTACCTCACGGAATGTCACTGATTTGTCTCCCGTCTGGGTATTTCAAACTGGTGTCTTCAATGAGCACCATCAGTCGCCTCCGATTGTCAATGATGGCACGATGTTTATTACGACTGGGAGCAATGTTATTGCACTCGACGCGGCGACCGGTCAGTTGTTGTGGCGATACGTTCGGCGACTCCCGGAGGATCTTGTAACGCGACATCCGACGAACCGCGGTGTAGCACTGTATGAGGATAAAGTTTTCGTTGGCACTCTTGATGCACATGTAGTCGCATTGGATGCAACGACAGGCGCGGTAATTTGGGATCAGTCCGTAGAGGATTACAGGCGTGGTTACTACGTGACGATGGCGCCGCTGGTGGCTGAAGGTAAAGTAATTTTGGGCACCTCGGGTGGTGAACAGGGAATACGCGGGTTTGTCACGGCGCTTGATGCTGGGACGGGTGAAGAGCTTTGGCGGACGTACACCGTTCCATCGCCTGGCGAGATCGGCAGTGAAACGTGGCCAGACGAGACGTGGCGTACGGGTGCGGGTCCTGTTTGGTTGACTGGTCATTACGACCCGAGTTTGAGAGTCAGTTATTGGGGTACCGGAAACCCCGGCCCATGGATGGGGGATAGGCGCTCTGGTGACAATCTGTTTACGAACTCGACGGTAGCTTTTGATGTTGATACCGGTGCACTTCGGGGTTATCACCAATATCATTGGAATGGTTCATGGGACTGGGATGAAGCAAATGCACCGTTACTGATTGATATTGATCGAGAAGGGCACACGATTCCGGCGCTCCTTCACGCAGGGCGCAATGGGTACCTGTGGTTTCTGCGGCGTTCTGAAGACGAGCTTTCTTTTATTGAAGGAAAACCATTTGTTTACAACAACGTTTTTGAAGGGCTGGACCGACAGACCGGTCGCCCCGAATATAACGCTCAACATGTTCCTCAAACGGGTCGGCAGGTTGAGTTTTGTCCGTCAGTCGGCGGTGGTAAAAACTGGCAACCTGAGGCCTTCAGTCCATTAACGAGATTGTTGTACATTCCGGCAAATAACAACCTCTGTTCTTCTATGGAGGGTCGAAACGTGGTCTACGAACCTGGTCGAGGGTATGCCGGGGCTGACTTTATTACGTATACACGCGATGAAGCAGACCACGTCGGGGAGTTACAAGCGTGGGATGTTGATAGCGGTAAACGCGTATGGACCAGAAATTTTCTTAGTGGGAATGGTGGGTCCATACTTGCGACCGGTGGCAATGTGTTGTTCTTGGGCGGAGCAGGAAAAGCGGCTTTTGAAGCGTTTGATGCGGAAACCGGACAACCGCTGTGGCGATTACCCACTAATACGGATCGCTTTGGTGTTCCGACGACATATAGCGTCGACGGTGTCCAATACGTCGCGGTGCAAATGGGCGCGCAGTCTTTAGTAACTGACGCTGCATCTGTTGTTTCGAGACTGTCGGGGCCGCAGGACGGCTTGGTTTGGGTGTTTGCCCTGGACTGTCAGTGCTGACTGACCGAATTGCGTGTTACATGTAGTCGATAATTTAGTTAAATGTTTTGCTGGGACGCATTGCTTCAGATGCGGCTTGTCGGTTGGGTCGAAAATAACCACCGAGGTCTACAGGTTGTCCTTGCGCCGCTAGTAACTCACTGGTGATTGTTGATTCGTGCGTCTTGAGTTGCTGCGCGATGTCTTGAAAGCGCTGACTTAGTGTCAAGTCGTCAGTTTGTGCAGCGAGGGCTTGAGCCCAGTAAAAAGCTAGGTAATATGTGCTACCTCGATTGTCAATTTCATTTACTTTTCGAGAGGGATAGCGCGCGTTTCCTAGATAGGAGCCAATCGCAGTGTCAAGGGTGCTCGCTAGTACCGCTGCTTTTTTGTTTCCACTTTTTTGGGCGATCATTTCGAGAGACGGAACGAGTGCGCAGTATTCGCCGAGTGAGTCCCATCGCAGGTGACCTTCTTTGAGCATTTGCTCAACGTGTTTGGGTGCGGACCCACCTGCGCCTGTTTCAAACAGCCCGCCGCCATTAAGCAGTGGCACAATAGAGAGCATCCGAGCGCTCGTGCCAAGTTCAAGAATTGGGAATAAATCAGTAAGGTAATCTCTCAGCACATTGCCGGTGACGGAGATAGTGTGTTCTCCACGGCGGATTCTTTCTAAAGAGAAGCGCATTGCATCAACAGGTTTTAGGATGCGAATATCGAGGTCCGTGGTGTCGTGACCGAGGAGATACGTGTCGACTTTGGCAATAATCGATGCGTCATGAGCACGTTCACGGTTGAGCCAGAATATCGCGGGGGTATTGGATGCGCGTGCACGCGTGACCGCTAATTTGACCCAATC
Organism: uncultured Vicinamibacteraceae bacterium; assembly: GCA_964634925.1. Lineage (GTDB taxonomy): Bacteria > Acidobacteriota > Vicinamibacteria > Vicinamibacterales > UBA8438 > DTWD01. The sequence goes on along the minus strand of CAZWKO010000017.1, from coordinate 7,740 downwards.
TCGGATCGGTTCGTCTTTGGTTTGGCACATACGGAAGATATCTCCAGCGCAGACTTGCTGTTCAAGCAGTGTGCAACCATTTGAATCGACGACACGAATAATACCGTCACTTGCGGGCATGAATGTTTTGTCGTGGGACCCGTACTCCTCTGCTTTTTGTGCCATGAGACCAACATTTGAAACACTTCCCATTGTCGATGGATCGAACTGTCCGTGCGCCTGGCAGTCTTCGAGGATAGCTTGGTACATGGTTGCATAACTACGGTCAGGAATCATGGCTACGGTGTCTTGCAATTCATCTCCGTCGTTCCACATCTTGCCTCCATCGCGAATAATATTCGGCATAGAGGCATCAATGATTACGTTATTTGGAATATGGAGATTGGTGATTCCTTTACGTGAGTCAACCATTGCCAGGGCAGGACGCGTCGCATAGACAGCATTGAGGTCCGCCTTAATTGCAGTCTGTGTTTCCGGCGGTAAGGTTTGCAGTTTGTCCAAGACCCCTTGCAGTCCATTATTAAGATTTGCTCCTGCTTTCTTCAGTGCGTCGGCATGTTTGTCTAAGGCTTCTTGGTAGTAAACACTGACGCAGTGTCCGAACATCACCGGGTCGGACACTTTCATCATCGTGGCTTTTAGATGGAGCGAAAGCAGAGCACCGTCACGCTGCGCTTCACCCATGGTGTGTTCATAGAACTCGCGCAGTGCCCGGACATTCATAACGGCAGTGTCTATGACTTCGCCATCCTGCAGAGAAATATTGTCTTTAAGTATGGCGATCGACTCGTCTTCGCCAATAAATTCGATGCGTGCGTCACATGAATTACTGATAACAAGAGAACGTTCACTATCAAAAAAATCCTTGGCTTGCATATGTGCGACTCGGGCACGTGAGTCGGACGCAGGCCATTTCTTCATCATTTTGTGAGGGGCTTTTTGCGCGAATGATTTTACGGATGCAGCCGCGCGTCGATCAGAATTCCCTTCACGAAGAACCGGGTTGACGGCCGACCCGAGTACCTTTGAAAAACGATCATGGATGTTTTGTTGTTCTGCGTTAGACGGTTCTTCCGGATAATCGGGGATGTCGTATCCCTGGTCTTGTAACTCTTTGATGGCTGCCTGGAGTTGAGGTATCGACGCACTAATGTTGGGCAACTTAATGATGTTGGCATCTGACGTCTTGGCCAATTCACCGAGTCGTGTCAATTCATCGTCAATTCGTTGCTCCGAAGTCAGCCGTTCCGGAAATGCCGAAATGATACGGCCTGCAAGGGAAATATCCCGCGTCTCAATGGTGATACCGGTACCTTGAGTAAAGGCCTGAACGATTGGTAGCAAGGCATGGCTTGCGAGAGCGGGTGCCTCATCGATACTTGTCCAAATAATGGTTGCGGATGACATGTTCTTCTGTACCTCTTAATGATGACAGGATCGCGTGCTGCTCAGCCCATTATCGTACTGTATTCCGTTTTTTGGTGTGCCAACGGCCGCATCTTTGTGGCTTGTGACGGTGTCATGAGTGGTTGGTGGCGATTTCCAAGCATCACGACGAGATCATTGTTTCCTGATTGTCATCGAGACTCTTGTGTCAGATCGTTGACAGCGGGAGAACACACCCTTATAACGGGTCTAGAACTTTTCTGTTATGAACGCCTCAAACACGTATTTCAATGCTCGGTGCTTCTTATGACCTATCGTCAAACCTTATTTTGTACCGTTACTGCCTTATTACTGTGTTTGCCCTCTGGCGTGCATGGACAAACAGTTGATTTTCAGCGAGAGGTGCGACCGATTCTGGCTGACAATTGCTTCCGATGTCATGGTCCAGATGAGAGTACGCGGCAGGTGCGCTTGCGGCTTGATACGGAAGATGGAGCATTTGCTGTACGCCCCAACGGAAGACCGGTAGTTCCAGGGAGTCCGTCTTCAAGCTTGTTGTATCAGCGTGTGACGCATGACAACGAGCAACTGCGGATGCCTCCGGCGACTGCGAATAAAAATTTGACCGATGAGCAGATCGATATTTTGCAGCGATGGATCGAGCAAGGCGCATCATGGGACCAGCATTGGTCTTTTAAAACTATTGCCAAAAGTACGCTACCAGCTGTGCGGAATGAGTCGTGGGTTCGGAATCCGATTGACCGCTTTGTTCTTGCTGAACTCAATGCAGCGGGACTCGACCCGGCTCCAGAAGCTGATAAACGAACGATCGCCAGACGTGTTGCACTTGACCTAACCGGATTGCCACCTGACCCAGCGTTGTTGGAACGTTTTCTTGCAGATAGTTCGGGCCGAGCTTATGAAACGTTGGTTGAAGAGCTTTTAGCATCGGTGCACTGGGGGGAACATCGGGCACGTTTCTGGCTGGACGCTGCCCGGTATGGCGATACCCATGGGGTTCACATTGACAACTATCGTGAAATGTACCCCTACCGTGACTGGGTCATAGATGCGTTCAATGAGAACAAGCCGTTTGATGAGTTTACGGTTGAGCAAATCGCCGGCGACTTACTGCCAGACCCTTCCCTTGATCAACTTGTGGCTTCTGGGTTTCAACGAAACAACATCACGACGAATGAAGGTGGTGTTGTTCCGGAAGAGTACGAAGCTATTTATGCCAAGGACCGAGCCGAGACCATTGGCGGTGTATTTCTTGGGCTGACCGTCGGATGCGCGACGTGCCATGACCATAAATTTGATCCGATACAGCAGCGCGAGTTTTATGCCATGACGGCCTTTTTCAGAAATACGACGCAGTATGTGATGGATGGCAATGTGTCGGATCCTCCGCCCATTCTTGTGGTTCCACAGGAAGCGGACCGTGCGCTGTGGGATAGTCTCCGCGCCGATGCAAGGCAGCTGGACAGTCGGATCGCTCGAAGAGCCACTTCAGTGGAAGATACTTTTGCGGAGTGGCTCGCAACCGGTGAATATCGGGGGTTGGTATCGCCCCTTGAAGCAACAGCGGAACGGATGCGGTTGGTGCTTGATGACAAGGTTACTCCCGTAGTCGACCTTGATGGAACGAGTTATTCCGTTGACCTTGAAGGTGATGCGCGTATTAGTGAAGGTCCACATGGTCACCCCGGCCTGGTGTTCGGTGCGGAGTCGTGGGCGCGCTTGCCTTCGTTGTCGCTAAATACGGACACCCCATTTTCCATGTCGCTTTGGATCTATCAACCAGAAGAAGAGGGAAACTTTATCGTTGCGGGACAGTACGACGTTGAAGAAGGGTCTCGTGGTTGGTCGATGAATATAAGCTCCCGACAGTTGTCGTTTCGACTTACCGGCGACGAAGATTCTGAGACCGGGCGGCGACCGGCTCCACGGGTCGCTCCCTCGAACCTCAGGAGGATGCCGCCTGGAGAGTGGACGCACATCGTCATTACTCACGATGGTTCCGGTGAACGTGCTGGGATGAATGTGTTTCGGGACGGCGACGTTGTCGAGGCTTCTGGTAGTGAGTACTTTACAAAAGCGTTGGGTAGCATCCTGACTGATCGTCCGCTTGAGCTTGGACGTGGTATGCAGAGCGTTCGTGGTGAGCTCGGTATGAGCTATTTTGACGGCGGGGGGATTGCCGATCTTCGTGTGTTTAATCGTCCTTTGACGGTTCAGGAAGCGAAGGTTGTGTCCTCGTGGCCTCTACTAATGAGGGCACGTGAGAAGGAAGACGTCAATACATTAGGTGCTGATGAACGTGACGCGCTTCGGTCTTACTATTTAAGTGTTAAAGACGAGCAATACAAACGTCTGGTCGAAACCCGTCAGGAGATCGATAACGAGTGGCGAGAGCTGCGGCGACGCGGTGGCGTGACTCACGTGATGAACGAGCGACTTGATTCTGAGCCTGAGGCCCATGTCCTCTACCGCGGCATGTACGACCAACCCAGGGAGCGAGTTGCGGCCGGGGTTCCGAGTGTGCTTCCCCCGATGTCAGAGTCATTGCCAAGGAATCGACTTGGTTTGGCGGAATGGCTGATTGATGCGAACAATCCGTTGACGACGCGCGTAACAGTCAATCGGTATTGGCAGCAGGTTTTCGGGACGGGCCTTGTCACGACAAGCGAAGATTTTGGAGCACAGGGTGATAACCCAACGCATCCGGAACTACTTGACTGGCTGGCCGTTGAATTTCGTGAATCTGGATGGGATATCAAGCAGTTTTTCAGGACGCTTGTGACATCAGCTGCGTATCGTCAGTCGGCTCATGTCACTCCCGACAAACTCGAGCGTGATCCACAGAATCGGTTGCTGTCGCGTGGCCCCAGATTCAGGATGGATGCGGAGATGGTCCGGGACTATGCGCTTGCCACGAGTGGGCTTCTTGTTCGGACGATTGGCGGACCAAGTGTACGGCCGTATCAGCCGGAAGGGGTCTGGTCGACTGTTGCGATGCCGCAGAGTAACACTGGTCTGTATGAGCAGGATGGCGGTGAGAATTTGTACCGGCGCAGTCTTTATACATTCTGGAAACGATCGGCGCCGCCTCCATCTATGGAAATCTTTAATGCGCCGACCCGTGAGCATTCAGTTGTGAGGCGAGAGCGCACGAATACGCCGCTTCAGGCATTAGTTACGATGAACGACCCGCAATTTGTTGAAGCGTCTCGCTATTTGGCACAACAAGCAATGCGAGACGCTGGCGATGATTTTGAAGATCGGCTGAATTACATCACCACACGGTTACTTGCGCGTCAGTTTAGTTCCGACGAGCGTTCGGTCGTACGGCGTACGTACGATCGGCTGTTGATGTCGTATCAGTCCGATGCCGATGGCGCAAATCGTCTCATCAACACTGGTGATTCGGTGCCAGACTCAACTTTGTCTGCTCCCGAATCGGCGTCGTGGACGATGTTGGTGAATCAATTGATGAATTTAGATGAAGTATTGAACAAGTAGTATGTTTAGCTGCTGTTGAATAGAGAGGGTCAACCATGGATCCCGTTCGTGAACTCATTCTCGCTGAAACGAGACGACAGTTTTTTGGGAAGGTTGCCAAAGGTATTGGTGGAGTGGCGCTTTCCAGTCTACTAGCTGGGGACGACGCTGCATTCGCGTTGCCGACAATCGGTCAGGACCAATCGACTGGTGGGTTGCCGTCATTGCCGCACTTTGCGCCCAAGGCGAAGCGGTGTATTTACCTCCATATGATGGGCGCGCCGCCCCAGATGGACTTACTCGATTACAAGCCAGGGATGAAGGACTGGTATGACAAGGATTTACCGGAGTCAATTCGGCAAGGTCAGCGGCTAACAACCATGACATCCGGTCAGGCGCGGTTTCCGATTGCTCCATCGGTATTTGAATTCCAGCAGCATGGTCAAAGTGGTGCGTGGGTTTCAGAGTTGTTGCCGTATACCGCGAAGATGGTGGACGACATTGCCATTGTGCGTTCGATGCATACTGACGCAATTAATCACGAGCCAGGGATTACCTTTATTCAGACAGGTCAGCAAATACCGGGCCGTCCCTGCATCGGCTCATGGTTTGCCTATGGACTTGGCAGTATGAACGAAGACCTTCCGACTTTTGTCGTAATGAATGCCGAGAAAAGTCATCCGAAGTCTGGTGTGCAGGCGATTTCTGCCAAATTGTGGAGCGCGGGATTTCTGTCACCTGAGTATGCCGGTGTCGGTCTGCGTGGTGGGGCTGAGCCGGTTCTGTATTTGCGTGACCCGGACGGTGTTTCTCGGGATGTTCGTCGAGAAATGCTTGACGGGTTAGGCGAATTAAACCGCATGCAGCACGAGGACCTGGGAAACCCAGAAACTCTTGCACGCATCCAACAGTATGAAATGGCGTATCGGATGCAAATGTCCGTGCCGGAGATGGCCGATTTGGCCAGCGAACCCGACAGTACCTTTGACCGGTGGGGAGAAGAAGCGAAGCAGCCTGGTAAATTTCAGAATGCTGCTCTGATGGCCAGGAGACTTGTTGAGCGCGGTGTGCGGTTTGTGCAGATTTATCATCGGGGTTGGGATGTTCATTCGTTTGCCCCTGAGGTGCTTCCTGCGCAAGCCCGCGATGTCGACCGGGCGGCATGGTCTCTCATTCAAGATCTTAAGGAGCGAGGTCTGTTTGATGAGACATTGGTGATTTGGGGTGGTGAGTTTGGCCGCACGATTTATTCTCAGGGACGGCTGACGCCAACCGATTACGGGCGCGACCATCATCCTCGATGTTTCAGTCTCTGGATGGCTGGTGGCGGAGTCAAGGGTGGGGTTGTTCACGGAGAGACGGATGAGTTCTCATACAACATTGTTAAAGACCCGGTGCACATTCGTGATTTCCAGGCGACCATTCTTCATCTTTTTGGAATCGATCACGAGAGATTTACGCATAAACATCGTGGGTTGGATGCCCGTCTAACGGGTGTTGAGCCGGCACGGGTGATTCCAGAGCTGCTTGCCTAGAAGGCCTTATTAGTCGAGTTTCCACGCGAGGTATCGATTTTGAAACAGCGAGTAAGCATTATTTCTGTTCTCATGTTTTTGTGCCTTGCAATCCAGCCGGTTAATGCAAGGGTGACAATTCGGGACTGGCGGGGAGCGTCTGTCAGCGTCGAAGAGGGTGTTGTTGATTCAGACGGGGTCCGAGTCGTCTATCACACTGCCGGCGAGGGACCTCTTGTCATCTTCGTACACAGTATTACAGGGCCATGGTTTGACTGGCGTCATCAGATGGTCAGTCTGTCAGAAGAGTACCGGGTTGTTGCGATGTCGACTCGCGGTACTGACAAGAGTGATAAACCCGAGGGTGTTGAACACTACACGATGGCTAAGATTTCTAGTGATATTGACGCCATCATTGCGCACTTTGGTGAAGAACGAGCAATTATCGTTGGGCAAGATAGCGGTGGGTTTTATGCGTGGCACTTTGCGATGACGTATCCGGAGCGGACTGAGCGCCTGGTCTCGGTTGGCACAATCCATCCAGCGGGTCTCCTTCGTGAACTTGTTGATAACGAAGAACAGCAACAAGCTAGTACCTTTCAACGTGGAATGCAGGAGAATCCAAATGCTGGGGAGGAGTTTGGCGCGCGCATGCGCAGCCTACCTGCTAATTCAGGAGATTCTCCAGAGCTGTCTGCTTTGAGAAAGGCGGCCTACGAACGTCTTGATGCAGAATCGATTGTGAATTTCTACAAGGCAAACTGGCCACGACCGCCATTTTCGCTGGACACGCAAGGGTTTGGTTTCCGCATTGGTGAGTTTCCACATGTTCAGGCGCCGGTGTTGCTTATCTATGGTGAAGAGAGCGGGCCATTCAAGCCTCAAACACTGAATGATACGTGGCGCTGGGTCGACGGAGCTCTGACGGTTGAAGTGTTGCCAGGGGTGGGACATGGGCCTCACACACAAGTGCCTGAAATTGTCACTCCGCGCATAATGCGATGGCTAGCAAAGATTGGATCCGACTCGCAACAATGACTTCGGGTCGAAGGAATTGTCACGTGTTCCAATTTTATTTAATTCTGCTTTTTGCTGTCGTCGGCTCACCTCAACTGTTTGCGCAAGATGAGACTACTAATGGTGAATGGCGTGCGTACGCTGCCGACAGTGCTGCGTCGAAGTATTCGCCCCTAGATCAAATCACAGCAGATAATTTTTCTGCTCTTGAGATCGTCTGGGAATGGGAGAGCGCCGATACGCACCTTGTTTATGCTGACGAGCACGGAACGTCGCTTGTGTCATCCGATGTCGTAGTTGATCGTCGTGAAACGGACGCCCC
>CAZWKO010000016.1:0-18710 GCA_964634925.1 uncultured Vicinamibacteraceae bacterium | reverse complement strand
CAAGCGCGGCGGCCACGGCTAGTTGCATCGGACCTACACTACAGATGCGACCGTCTGCCATCTTCTTAACGGCCGCCAAGACGCCGTTAAGTCTTGTCCCTCCACCGAATACCATCCATCCAGCACGCCAGCCAGGTGCTAGATAAGCCTTCGAGAGAGATGAGAAAGAGATTACCGGTGCGCTGGGGTTGTACGAACCGAGAGTCGGAACGCGCCCCTCATAAGCAAGGTCGGTGTAGCCCTCATCTGAGAGGAGCACCAAGTTGTGCTGGTCCGCGAGATTGAGCAAAGCCAGACGATTTTCACGGGTATATACGGCCCCAGTCGGATTGTTTGGGTCAATAACGACGATTGCTTTCGTGCGCGGAGTAATAAGACTTTCAATGTGCGCGATATCAGGCTGCCAACCGTTGTTTGGGTTGGTGCGATAGTAAACAGCTCGTGCACCAAGTTTAGCCAAAACGGCCGTGTAAAGGGGATATGTAGGAACAGATACAAGCACCTCGTCGTCAAGGTCGAGAAGCACGCTCAGCGCAAGGTCAATGCCTTCTGAGGCACCAGCTGTTAGGACAACGCGGTCGGCTGAAACGCTTAAACCCCGGGAATGAAATTCTCTTGCGACGGCTTCACGAGCTTTAGGAACGCCATCAGCTGGTGTGTAACCGTTTTGACCGTCTCGCATTGCTTTTTCGACAGCTTCAATTAAATGAGGAGGCGTTTGAAAGCCAAAAAGGACGGGGTCACCGATATTGAGATACTTGACTGTCTTACCGGATGCCTCAATTTTATTGGCCTCCGAAACGATGTTCCGGATCGCGTAGTCAAAGCCTGCATTTCGCTTAGAAACGGGAATTGACGGGAATGAATCAACTAGCATTATGTTGATAATAACGCACAGTCTGCCCTAATCTGCGACATGGCGATCAGGTCAGAGTTGACACTTCGGCTGCAGAACAGTCCGGCGGCACTACATCGCATTTGTAAAATTTTGCGAGAAGAACGCGTCAACATCGTTGCTTTAAGTGTTGAATCAGCTGGCAGGCTGAGGATTATTGCTGATAATCCGCACCGTGCGGTTAGTGCACTTGAGACTCATAATTATGCAGTTCTGTCGCAAGACGTTCTATTTCTGGAACTTTGTCATAGCCCCGGAAGTCTTGAAGAAGTGACGAGGTTGTTGACGAATGCCGATGTGAACATCGACTACATTTATGCAGCCGGTTTAGGCAACCGAATAAATGCTGCCGTTGTTATTGGTGTCGAAAATGTTGTTCGGGCTGCTAGTTTGGTTGGTCTCTAAAGGAGAAATCAGGTTTTGATTGTTGGTGCAACTGCAGCCTCCAGAGATTCAACTAGCTCTGTAAGCGCGGCAATTTCGTTTTCTGCCGCGTAAAGAATAGCTCGTGTTTCTTGTAGCGATGGAAGGCTCCAGTCTTCATTTTCGAATTTTACCTGTCCACAGGCGTCAAACTCGACAAGTACTGCATCCATCGGTTTAACAAAAAGATGCATAAAATTTATTCTCCCTGAGCAACAACAACTGTCTCGGTGCTACTCACTCGTTGCTTCTTCAATAGTCTGTGTGACTGGCTGATTGCTTTTCACTTGGGTGGCAGGTGTGATCGAGAATGAAAGAGCGTCATTTTGTAAACCGATCTGAACAGTTCCACCATGTTCTAATTGGCCGAATAGAATTTCGTCTGTCAGCCGATTGCGCACTTCGGATTGCACCACACGCGCGAGCGGTCGTGCGCCGTAAACGGGATCGTAACCCTTCTTAGCTAACCAGGTTCGAGCTTCCGTTTCGAGTGAAATAGCCACTCTCCTTTCGGCGAGCTGCGATTCAAGCTGCAAAATAAATTTTTCAACGATAGTTTCCATGGTCGCTTGCGACAAAGTACGAAATGACACGATTTCGTCGAGTCGATTTCTGAATTCCGGACTAAAAATTCGTTCGATCGCAGCCTTTAGGCGACCCTTTGATGGCGTTTCTTGATCCTCACTGAAACCGATAGAGCTTAAGTTGGCTTCGCGGGAGCCAGCATTGGATGTCATGATCAATATGACGTGTCGGAAGTCGGCCTTGCGGCCGCTATTGTCAGTCAAAGTTGCATGGTCCATCACTTGGAGCAAGATGTTGTAAACGTCAGAATGAGCTTTTTCGATTTCGTCTAGAAGCACGACACTGTACGGATGGGCTCTCACCGCATCGACCAGCAAGCCGCCTTGCTCAAAACCTACGTATCCAGGCGGCGCACCGATTAATCTCGCGACGGCATGTTTTTCCATGTACTCGCTCATATCGAAGCGCACAAACTCATTTCCAAGGTGTATTGCCACTTGTCGGGCGAGTTCTGTCTTTCCAACTCCCGTTGGTCCCGTGAACAAGAAACATCCCGCTGGTCGGTCTGGCATGCCCAAGCCGGCCCGAGCTCGCTTGATCGCCGTTGCAACCGCGCCAACAGCGTCACTTTGTCCGAATACAACTCGTTGGAGTGCTTCGGCAAGAGTTCGAAGTCGTTCCTTGTCAGATGAAGAAGCTTGTTTTTCCGGAATACGAGCCATCCGTGCTATGACTCGCTCAATATCAGTGACTGTTACTTCTAAGGGGGTAGTTTCTGCATCAATGGTTGTTTGAGTTCGCTGCAGGCTGAGTACAGCAGCGGCTTCGTCGATGACGTCAATTGCACTGTCGGGGAGGTGGGCGTCTCTGAGGTGGCGTTTAGCCAAGGTTGCAGCAGTAGACACCGTATCGATGCCAAATGTAACGAGGTGATGCGATTCGTATTGTGAGAGCAGTCCTTCAAGAATACGAGTCGTTTCCTCGACCGAGGGTTCCTCGACAACGATTTTCTGCAGTCTCCGTGCAAGTCCTCGATCTTTTTCAATGTGCTTGAATTCTTCAAATGTTGTTGAGCCAATGATGCGTAGATCGCCAGCAGCAAGAATTGGTTTAATCAGAGTCGCTAAGTCCATAGTGCCGCCAGTCGTAGCCCCCGCCCCAACGGTCCCGTGTATTTCATCGATAAAAAGGATTGGCATCGGGTGGTTGGCGAGTGCCGAGATTACGGCTTTAAACCGCTCTTCAAAATCGCCACGAAATCGGGTGCCCGCAAGCAAAGCTGCCGTATCAAGGGAAAACACCTCTGCGCCAACGAGTCGCGCTGGAACATTTTCTTCGAGTAACCGCGCGGCGAGTCCCTCTGCAAGTGCGGTTTTCCCCACACCTGCGTCGCCAACAAACATAGGATTGTTTTTGCGCCGTCGACACAGAATCTCCAGTGTTCTTTGCAATTCCAGAGTACGGCCAATCAGTGGATCGAGTTTGCCGGCGCGGGCGCGGTCGGAAAGACTAACGGCATACTCAGCGAGTGGATTTTGAACAACAGAAGAATTTTCTTCACCAAATCCGGCCTGGGAAGTTTCGTCGTCTTCCATCGGTTCGTTTGAACTGGGGTTGACCTTGGAAATGCCGTGAGAGATGTAATTGAGTATGTCTAGCCGTGTCACACCTTGGGACTCAATTACTTGTGCGGCGTAGGCTTTCGGTTGTTGCAGTATAGCCGCGAGGACATCTCCCGAGCGCACTTCGTCTTTGCCAGCACTTTGAACGTGGAGAACAGCCGTTTGCAGGACTCGCCTGAAGCCAAGTGTTTGGGCTGGTTCTTGTGATTTTTCGCCTCGTGCGAACGTCTCCAGTGTGTCGAGAAACTCGTCGAGTGTTCGACGCAAAACAGGCAGGTCTGCGCCACAGGCTGCCAAGATCCGTTCACCTTCCGGATCGTGAGCCAAGGCGTAGAGTAAGTGTTCTAGTGTGAGGTGCGTGTGGCGTCGAGACGCCGCCTCCCGATAAGCAACGTTGAGAATCAATTCGAGTGAGGCGCTAAACATACGAGTCCTTTAACTTAACAGAGTACGTGTTTTACTGATCTTCTTCGAGATCAGCTTGTAGCGGAAAACCTTCTTTCGCCGCTTTGGCACGAACCGTAGTAACTTTTGTTTCGGCGATTTCGAACGTGTAGATACCGCAAACAGCTCGACCTTGTGTGTGAACTTGCATCATTAACCGAAACGCTTCCGCGGGGCTTTTCTGGAAAATATTTTCAAGTACAGCAACGACAAATTCCATCGTTGTGTAATCGTCATTGATCAAGCACACGCGATATTGCTTAGGGGTAGCAGTCTTATCCTGTTGTTTTTCAATTACCGAACTATCGGATTTTTGGTCGGCCATAAATCTGTAAACCGGTGTTTCTGTCTTTAGTCGCAGCTTCGTTCTGAAATATGTCTTTCCACGTGCTCACCATTATGCATAGTGGCACGGCAACAATCTTAGCTATTCAGCGTACTGAGACCAGTGCAAAGAGGCAAGGTGTTTCCAGGGCTTTACAGTAGCGACATGATGTCGCATGAATAGCGGGACCTGCCACCGTAGTAAACTTTACGGCCTGTATGGAAGCGTTGACGCACAATATTTCGTATGTAGATTTGATGCATCGCGGGCGACCGCGGGTGATTGCAACAGCTGTCATTCGTAGTGCTGCAGGTGTTACGTTGATTGACCCGGGTCCGACGTCATGCCTTGGTCGGCTCAGGGTGGCATTAGAAAAGGCTGGCATTGCAATTAGTGATGTGCGGACGATTCTAATTACGCATATTCACCTTGATCATGCAGGTTCGACTGGAACATTACTTAAGGAAAATCGAGATATTACAGTCTATGTGCATGAAAGAGGCGCTCCCCATTTGATCGATCCTTCAAAGTTACTTGCGAGCGCGACACGTCTCTATGGTGACGAGATGGATACTTTGTGGGGGCAGTTTCTTCCGGTTCCAGAGGAAAATGTACGTGCGGTTTCTGGCGATGAACGGATTGCTGCATCGGAGCGACATTTCGACGTCGCCTACACCCCTGGGCATGCGTCACATCATGTGAGTTACTTTGACAGTTCAAGCGGTGTTGCGTTTGTTGGTGATGTTGCCGGTGTGCGAACAGGACAAGCGTTGTTTGTGTTGCCACCGACACCGCCACCGGATATAGACCTTGAATTGTGGAAACAGAGTATTGAAACGGTCAGGCGGTGGCACGCTGCGACGTTGTTTTTAACGCACTACGGACCGCATGAGGATCCTGAAGATCATCTGGATGCACTGTTGGCACACATGGATGCCTTAAAACAGATCTCGAAGAAATGCCTAGAGTCTGGCGGGAGTGATTCAGACCAACAGCAGCGATTTCTTGACCAGATCAGGGTTTATCTTGCCCGGCACATCCCGAATCACGAGACCAATCTCTATAACACGGCAGCACCACTTGACCAGTGCTGGTTGGGACTTGTTCGGTACTGGCGAAAACGTGGGCTAACGGTTTTATGAGTGCAACCTTGATCGATCAATTTGAGCGTGGCCATCTGGTGAAGCTTCTCCGTGAGTCTCGCGATAAAGTGATTACTTCAACCGAACAACTCACCACTGAACAGTGGACATTTCGACAAAGTAAAGAGAGCTGGAGCATTGGCGACAATATCGAACACTTGGGTCTTGTTGAGCCGATACTCTTCGGACAGGTTACAACTGCGCTTGCTTCGGACGTTAATCCAAACTGGGAAGAAGCAACCGCAGGCAAGGAGAGTCTGCTTAAGGAAAAACTCCTTGATCGATCGACAAAACGTGATGCCCCAAACGCTGTGTTGCCGGCCGGTGGTGTTGAACCAGCCTACGCACTTCGTGTCTTTCAAGAGCACAGAGAAGCTTCACTGCGGTTTGCTCTGGAAACGGCAAGGCCTCTGAAAGCACACACAGCCGACCACCGGCGACCCGTATATGGAACGCTTAATGCTTACCAGTGGTTACTTTTTATTGCGTACCACACGCTGCGGCATGTTGAGCAAATTGTAGTCGTCACCCATGCACTAGGCTTTCCTAAAGCTTAAGCCTCTCTTATTGCTAATTTCCAACACCTGGCACTGTGTTTCCAGCTATCCAGACTGATTCTATGGTGTGACTGTCCGCAATGTTAGTCGCCGGGTTCCCGGTATACACGACAAAGTCGGCCCACTTGCCAGTTGAGAGGGTGCCGATTTCGTCTAGACCCATGCATTCGGCAGCGTCGCCAGTAGAGGCCACGATGGCCTGCATTGGGGTCAGACCAGATTCGACCATTAGAGCAAGTTCCCCATGCTCAAAGTAACCCTGGAATCGTCCCGCAGGACCTGTGTCAGTCCCCATTGCGATACGAATTCCAGCATCAGACAGAGTTTTTACGTTTTGCATCGCGACTTCAAGCTGGGCTTTATAGGTTTGAGCGCTCTGACTGTTCTGAATTCGCTCTTGGTATTCCGGCGCTTCGAGTGCGGCGAGAACGGATGGGTCAGCATCTCTGGTGAAGAAAGGGTCGTCGAAGAAATCCGGGCGTTCCTCGTAGACAAAAGTCGAAACCTCACGCATTAATGTTGGACAAACGCAGGTGTTATCTGCTTTCAGAAGGTCAATAAGTTCATCATCGACTTCAAGGTCTCGTACGCTATGCGCTACGAAATCGGCACCGGACCTGAGAAGTTCTTTCGCGTCGTCTAAATAGTAGAGATGTGCGGTGAGTTTTAGCCCGCGAGAGTGAGCTGTCTCGATGACAGACTTATAGATATCAGGTGGCATCTTTTGGCTACTACCTAGATTGTCGTCCACACGAATCTTGATGTAATCAACGTTGTCATCCGCTGCCGCGTTTACCCGTTCAGTTGCTTGTTCTATAGAGTCTGCAACGATGACGGGGCCTGCAACGCGCAGGCGAGCATGAGCTAAACTGTTACTTTCTCGGTCACGAACTGCAATGCCTTCTGGACCATCACCCCCCAGGCTAACGACGGTTGTCACACCGTAGCGCGCATAGAGTGCAAGCTGGCTTGCGACGTGTTCTTCCGTATAAAACGAGGGGTCCGCTTCGAGGCCGCGTACGTTGTTGACATGTCCGTGCGCGTTGACCAGACCGGGGGTAACCGTTCGACCAGAAAGATCAACGGTTGACGCGTCTTCAGGCACGGTAACATTTTCGCTCGACCCGATGGACTCAATGCGACCATCACGGACTACCATGGTTCCGCTTTCGATGGTGTCACCATTTCCCAAGTGTAATCGTGCACTTGTGAAGGCTGTAAGACCGGGTGTCGGTTCAATCGGTTCTGGTTCAGGCGCGCTACATGCACTAATCCCCAATGCCAGGGTTGCGACGCAGGAAAATTTCCCGTAAATCCTGAGGTTCTTCATCTCGATGGTCTCCACTAGTTTTGACTACTATCACTTTCCCGTAATTCGTCTAGTACTTCTCCGAGTCGTTCTATTTCTTCGCCGTACTGCGACCAATTACCTTGGCGTTGTGCTTCGAGTGCACGTGAATAGTGATTCTGTGCTTGCCCTGCAAGATCGCTATAGGAGGAACCTTGCTGGGGTGTAACCGCTAACGAATCTACTGAATCCGCAGGGTCTAAAGTTTCCGCCACAAGATTCGTTGGGACTGCCAAGGGTGGTGATGTCGAATCATTACCAAAGAGACGGTCTAGGGCCTGATCGAGGGTTTCCTCCATGACAATCTGGTTCTGGTAGGCCACAACAACACGTCGTAATTCTGGGATGCGCCCCCCCGATGACCGTAAATACAATGGCCTAATGTACAGAAGTGCTTCCTCGATTGGAATAACGAGCAACGTTCCCTGGATCACTTCTGAACCCTGTTGATTCCAAAGGGTGATTTGTGGAGAAATTTCTTCGTCTTGATTAATCCGCGCCACGATCTGAGAGGGACCGAACACCAATTTTTGTTTTGGAAACTGAAAGACTTGCATCTTGCCGTAGTTGTCACCATCACTACGTGCTATGAACCATGCTGCGAGATTATTTCTTCCTCTTGGCGTGAATGGGAGCATCTGAATAAATTCTGCACGCTCTTCACCCGGAAGTCGCATGATTGTGTAATACGGCTCCATCTGTTCGTTGTCGATAATCGGAACTTCCCAGTCATCTTCTCGGTTATAAAACACCGCCGGGTTAGTCATATGAAAAGTCGAGTACATGGCACTCTGTAATGCAAAAATTCCTTCTGGGTACCGAATGTGACTACGAAGCGACTCAGGCATGGAGTCGAGCGGTTGTAAGAATCCAGGAAAGATCTTGCCGAGTGTTACCCCGAGTGGGTCGTCCGGTTCTGCGAGATAGAAGGTCGTATCGCCGTTATAGGCATCGATGACGATTTTGACCGAGTTCCGAATGTAATTAATGCCGTTACCTGCCGGAGTGGAGTATGGGTAATCACCGGTGGCTGTGTACGCATCTCTCATCCAATAGAGACGTCCGTCTGCGATAACGAGGTAAGGGTCCGCATCGTAACGTAAGAATGGGGCGATCGTCGCGACTCTGTCTGAGATGTTGCGATGAAAAATTAAGCGGCTGTCACTATTTAATTGTCCGCTCACTAGGATTTCATAGGATTGGAAGCGCAGGCTAAATAGCAAACGGCGAAACATCCCCCCAAGTTCGAGGCCTCCCTTGCCGTCGTAGCGGGTCGAGACATTGTCGTCTCCTTCCGGGTAGTGGAACTCATCCGTGTTGGTGTTGACAAGAACGTAATTGTTCGACAATTCTCCAAAATAGATACTGGGTTGATCGACGGTCAAATCAGTACGTGATGTCGGTGGAAGATCTTGAATAAACAACACCGGCAGTCCTTCTTGCGTAACTTGGTTTACGGGGCCAAGCGCCACGCCGAAACCATGTGTGTACTGTAGGTGTTCGTTGATCCACGATTGATTTGGGAGGTTTTCTGAATTAAGTTCACGCGTCGACACCATGGTTTGTCGGTACTCTCCGTCGACGACGTAGCGGTCGTTATCAACAGATGCAAACTCATAATAAGTTCGAATCTCCTGAATTTGACCGAAGGTATCAAGAAGCGGCTGATGGTCCCATAATCTGACGTTGTTAATGGTTTCGGCATTGTTAGCGATATCTTCTCGCGTCAGCAAGGCGTCACCTGAGACTTGCCGTTCCTCCACAATATCAATGTCAAATGCCCGTCTAGTAGCCTCGATGTTGTGAGTGATGTACGGGGCTTCCAGGCGTTGTTCGTCCGGCGTGACGACAAGTTGTTGAAATGCTGTCGCGGCACCACCGCCGCCAAGCCACACGAGTAGATAACCGGCGATTCCAACAGCGACCTGCCATGTTGTTCTGGAAAAGGCTGCGTAGGCCGCCGCACCGGCGGCTAGCACGGAAACAGCTATCAAGATGCGGAAAGCCGGAAGTCGTACGACGATGTCCACGTACGAAGCGCCGTCGAGAATTCCAGCTGGGGTCGTTAACAGACGCGGCATTTCGAGGTACGCGCCCCACGCCAACAAGCCAAAAATTCCAGCTATCAGAAGTAAAAGATGCTGACGAGCGCGTTTTCCTATCTGGATGCCGCTAGGGTCAAGGGCGATTTCGCTAGCAATCACGTACGCGCCAATTGAGCCGGACAGCGCCAGGACGATGAGTGAAAGAGCACTAAACCGCAGAAAGTCATAAAACGGTAACGCAAAGATATAGAACGATGCATCCAGCCCAAAAAGTGGATCAACTTCTCCAAACGGCGTTGCTTCGAAATAACGAAGCACTAGCATCCACTGACTCGATGCGACACTACCTACGAACAATGCAACCAAAGCAGAAACCCCGATCGCAAGAACTCCGACATGCGAACGTTCGAGCACCAGCGGTTGAAGATCGCCCCCACCGGCAAACAGCACATACGGTTTATGGATTTCTTTTATGGCAAAGCGGAGGTTCGCGTACAGAACTACAAACGCAATTAGAAAACCGACACTTCCGATGAGGCCTTTCGTGGTCAGGCTTTTGAGAAAAATAGATTGGTAGCCAACTTCCCCGAACCAGAGCCACTCCGTATAGAGATTGGCCAGTGAAGGCAAAGCCACGAAAAGCAGCAGGACAATAAGAGCTATCGTAATTCCTGATCTTGAGCGCATTACTCTGAAGAGTATTGGACTAGAACAGTCCGTGCAACTTCTAGTGCATCGGAGAAGCTAGCGACTGCTACACTGAACGGCTGTGAAGGTGTTTGGGATTTTTCTCGGGATCGGTATTTTTGGCTTGATTGTCTGGCTGAATATCCCCAGCGAAGAGGATTTGATCGTTGCAAAGTTGAGGAATTTCACAGAAACGGTCAGTTTTAAATCGGACACCGCTCCGACCGAGAGATTGGCGCGTGGGGCACAAATTCTGACTTACTTCACAGAAGACGCGCAGATCGACGTCGGCATGCCACTCAGAGCCGTTCACGGACGCAGCGCACTTGTTACGTTTTTTGAAGAGACAAGTTTGGACGCAGGGATCGACGTTACTTTTGTTGACGCTACGGTCAGTTTTGATCGCCGATTGTTGATAGCGACGGGTCGTTTAATGGTCTCTATAAAAACGAATGAGAAGAACTACGGAATGCAGACATTTGATGTTGTGTTGCGCCAGATAGAAGGCAACTGGCTGCTAACGGACCTCCGTGTCGTTGTTCCGACCGAGTAATAAACCAAACAGCAATTAACAGTAACGACGAGGAGACGTTGTGATGCCATTAAAGACTGGAGATGAGGCTCCGGACTTTGAACTCGATAGCCACTTGGGCCATAAAGTTCGCTTGTCAAGCTTTCGTGGAGTGAAGAATGTTGTTGTTGCTTTTCACCCCCTAGCTTGGACACCTGTATGTTCTGCCCAGATGCAAAATTATGAGTCTGACAAACAGTGGTTTGATAGCCACGAGACGCATATTCTTTCGCTTAGCGTTGATGCAGTACCAGCAAAAGCGGAATGGGCGAAAAGTCTTGGAGGAATTTCTTACGATCTTCTTAGTGACTTTCATCCCAAGGGTATAGTTGCCGAGAAATACGGTGTCACTCGGGATGGCGGCATTACAGAGCGAGCGATTTTTGTCGTGGATAAGTCAGGAAGTATTGTCTTCGCTAGGGTGTACGATATTCCGACTCTTCCTGATAACGAGGAGATTCAGCAAGCACTGGAAATGTTGAAGACTGGCTGTAAATAGTTAGAATCGGTGTGACTAGAAGAATTTCGGCGTGTCAAAACACTAGACAAATGCCTGCAAAGTAGAGTACACCAAACAAAGACCCCTCCCGATCCATGTCAAGGAAGTACCGACAAAGCGGTTATCAGGACGACGAAACGCGTTCGGAAGAAGCGCGCTCACCAGTGCGGCAGCCTAAGGGTGATGGCCGCCCGCGGCGAGGCTATGGTCCGCGTGAACCTCGGAAAGTCAACATGCCGAGCTTCCATGAAGTAACCAAATGTGCTCGGTGTGGAGTGGCTTTATCTGCATCGATTCGTTTTGACAGTCAGTGTTCGAAGTGTGCTGCTGATCTTCATGCCTGCGCGCAGTGCTCATGGTTCGATACTGGCAGTCAGTTTGAATGTACGCAAACGATTCCGAAACGTGTGTCGCCGAAAGACGCTCGGAACAACTGTACGCTTTTTGAAGCGGTTGTTACGATCGAACGAGAGACTCACTCTACAAACCACGAAAATGCTACAGCGACAATCTCGTCTGAGGATCGAACAACTTCTACAAATAGTAAT
This sequence comes from uncultured Vicinamibacteraceae bacterium, assembly GCA_964634925.1. Classification (GTDB taxonomy): domain Bacteria; phylum Acidobacteriota; class Vicinamibacteria; order Vicinamibacterales; family UBA8438; genus DTWD01. Next base: position 7,079 of record CAZWKO010000016.1, on the reverse strand, counting down.
GATGCTCGGCAGGCTTTCGACGACCTTTTTAAATAGGTATTTTCTTTATGGACGTCTATAGTGCACTGCCCGATATTGCAGCGCGCCTGGCGGCCGTGACCACGCCTATTCGGTTGGTGGTTTTTACACAGACCTTTGAGTGCGACACGTGTTACGAAGCCCGACAGGTTGCTGATCAAATGGCTAGTCTGTCAGAACAAATTGTGGTCGAAGAGCATAACCTTGTGCTCGATAAAGATGATGCTGCCAAATATCAAGTCGATCAAGTTCCGGCGATTGCCGTAGTGTCAGAAGAGGACGTTGGTATTCGTTACTATGGCGTGCCTACCGGGTTTGAAGTTGAGTCATTGGTTACTGCAATTGAAGTTGTTGCAGGTCTTGTCCCGACAGTTAGTGCGCCGACGCAGTCGGTGTTAAATGAGCTTGACAGGGATATTCATATTTGTGTCTTCGTTACACCTACGTGACGTTATTGCTCCCAGGCGGTCAGCTTGGCATACCGACTTGCCGCGACGAGCTCGCATGTAACGGCAGTTGCGGGTGACGCGATGGAATTTTCAGATTTGGCTCGACGGTATCAGGTTACCGGGGTTCCGAAAACAGTAGTCAATGAAGTTGTTGAAATTATTGGGAACAAATCGGAAGACGAATTCGTTTCAGAAGTATTACGAGTCGTCGAATGAAAGGCACGTCTGTGAGTCGTGATGCGCGCCTCATGACGAGATCGTTGTGTCTCGTGTTTGTGGGGCTGTCGTATTTAGCACTGGCTGCGCAGCAGCCGGCCGAGTTAGTTTATCGACTGTCCTTTCCTGCCCCGCAGCATCGCTGGTTGGAGGTGAATGCCGAGTTCTCTGACCTGATGAATGAGCCGCTGCATGTGCGGATGAGTAGTGCCTCTCCGGGTCGGTATGCCCGCCATGAATTTTCGAAAAACATTATTGATATTGCATTTACTGGGGTCGAAGGCTCTACAGCAACTGTTGAGCAGCTTGGTGTGGGACATTGGGAAGTAAAGGACCATGGCGGCGCCGTGCACGTCCGGTACCGTATTTTTGGCGATCGAGTTGATGGCACATATCTGGGTATTGATTCAACCCATGCGCATCTCAATCTTCCAGCGACACTTGTGTGGGCGGAAGGTCTCGAGTCAAGGGCTGTTCGCCTGATCCTTGCGCCGCCACCGGACGCAATCGACTGGAACGTCGCGACGCAGCTTTTCCCAACAACTGATCCGTTGATGTTTACGGCGCCGAACCTTGCGTATCTTCTCGACAGTCCCATTGAATACGGACCATTCTCGCTGCGAATATTTAGCGTGAGCGACCCGGGAATTCCTGCTTACCAACCAAGATTTCGCGTAGCTGTACACCATAACGGAACGAGTGAGGAGCTCGATCTTTTTACGGAATCGGTCGAGCGAGTTGTGCGAGAAACAGTGAAAATTTTTGGCGAGTTCCCCCGATTTGAGACAGGCACCTACACTTTTATCGCTGATTACTTACCAACAGCAAATTTTGATGCAATGGAGCATCGAAACAGTACTGTGTTAACGGCTGGAGGTGGGATTAGGTCGCCTGCCGACCGAATAAGTCGATTGGGATCTGTAGCTCACGAATTCTTTCATGCATGGAATGTTGAACGGATTCGACCGCAATCGCTTGAACCGTTTGATTTCACCGGTGCCAATATTTCAGGGGATTTGTGGCTGGCCGAAGGCGTCACCAATTATTACGGCGCACTAGTACTACAACGTGCAGGGCTTGTGTCGTTAGAAGCAACGCTCGATCGTTTTTCTCGTGTCATTAACACAACCACGTATGGCGCAGGTCGTCGGTTGCGATCTGTTGTTGAGATGAGTCAAATGGCGCCGTTTACAGATGCAGCGACGGCCATTGATCCGACAAATTTCGACAACACGTTTATCTCGTATTACATTTGGGGTGAGGCGATCGGATTGGGTCTTGACTTGGCGTTACGCGAGTACACAGATAATCAAGTGTCCACCGATGATTACATGCGCGCATTATGGCAACGGTTCGGTAAACCTGAGGGTGCGATAGCCGGGGTTGTTGAACATCCTTACAGTTCGCTTGAGGCGCGTGAAGTTCTGGCCGTAGTTGCACGAAGCGATGCTTTCGCCGAAGAGTTTTTTTCGCGTTATATCAATGGCCGTGGCATCGTTGATTACGAAGCGTTACTGCGATCAGCGGGTATCGCTGTTAGGAAGGTTAACCCGACGAACACTTTGATCGGAGAGAATGTATTTGGCAATGGGTTGCGTGTTGCACGGATGACGAGATACGGCAGTCCATTACATGAGGCGGGTATCAACAAAGGCGACGCCATCATATCCGTCGATGGTGAGCCTGTGGCATTACCAGCTGATATCGAACGTTTGGTGCAGAGTAAGCGACCAGGCGATCGACTCTTAATTGAATTTCGTCGCGATGGGACACTACGACAGACCACGGTTGAAGTTGTGGCTGACGAGCGAATTAGACTGGTGGCCTTTGAGACCATAGGCGAGCCACTGACCTCGGCACAACGTGCTTTTCGCGAGAGCTGGTTGGGGAGTCAGCAGTAGCCAAACAAAACCTCGCAAGCATCTTTTCAGTGAATACACCGCACGGTGCTACTCAGGTGTTTTCTAGTTTGTGCGCCTGAGGGCATAGAAATGTTGGCTTAAGATGGACGGACATCGATGATGTCAACATCAGTCCGTTTTGACTGTCGGGGGCGACGCGATCCACCGACTAACATCGAAACAAAACCCACTAGTCCTGCACCCAAGATCGCCCACCAAAATGACGACACGATAAACCCTGGAACGAGCCATGCTGCAATAGAGAAAGCCACACCATTGACAATGAAGTAAAAGACACCAATTGTCATAAAGGTCAGTGGTAAGGTCAACAAAATGAGTACGGGTTTTACGATGGTGTTAACGAGAGCGAGTACAACTGCACCGACTACAAGTGCAGGAATGGATGTAATCGTTACACCAGGTAAGACCCAGGAAACGACCCCTAGAGAAACGGTTGTTGTCACGCAGCGGAAGAAAAATGGTGGCATTGACATGTGCTTACTCTGCAGTGCTTGAAAAAATTACCCCAGGCGCCAGTTTTTTCTTTGGATCTAACGCAGACTTTACGGCTCTCATTTGTGCAATACCACTGTCGCCAACAAATTGCCGCAGCAATTCTTGTTTAATCGGATTACGCCCGACACCGTGTTCGGCGAGCGGACTACCTCCCAGTTTGATTATTTCGGGACCGCATTCAAGTATCGCATTTTTGCCGTGGGTGACGTCTTTCATTGATCGTGGAATAACGTTTGGATGAACGTTTCCGTCTGACAAATGTCCCCAAATTGCGTAGTCAAGCTGACGCCTTTCAAAGGCGTTCCTGAAAATGGTCAAACTTTCTGCCACTCGTTCAAATGGGACGATCATGTCGGCTGCCGTTTTTTCAATATTCTTGGTGTGGAGACGTTTGGCCTCAGCGACTCGTCGATTTACTCCTTCTGGGATTGCTTCGCGGGTTGCAAACAGTTGTGCCTGCCGACGGCGTTCGGACGGGAGTGAAATTTCTGAGGATTCGAGTAAGTTAGTGGATGAGAGTAGTCGGCATAAACGTGTGAGCGGTGTATCGGGCGCGTCATTAGCCAGCGCGTTCGCAATTTCATCGTACGCACCTTCATTACTTATTTCGGTGTCGGTGGGAAGTTCGACCTGCACCAAGAGGGCAACTTGTGACTCGTGTGGTAGATTGATTTCGTGTCGTCGCGTGGCCCCATCGTCTCGAAGAATTTCAAGGCAGCGAGAGTCAAGGTATTCAATGGCTGACACGTCTAATGCCGACGCACGTGGATCACGCCAGACATTTTTTGAGGACTGCCGGAGCATCCATGTCAGTTCAAGAGCGGCCTGCTCACTCGGGAGTGGGATCCAGACAAGTGCTATGTTTGGAGTCGGTTCGATGACCGCGAAGGTGATTTGAGTGATCACACCTAACGTGCCTTCCGATCCAATAAAGAGATCGATTAAGTCCATTCCGGGTTCCGAGAAATAGCCAGCTGAACATTTTTCGAGAGTTGGTACGGTATAGCGTGGTATCGAAATGTGGTGAATCTCGCCTTTTGAAACAATTTCAAAATACCCGTCTGGATGAGCGATTGTTTCGCCGCGAGCTAGCTCGAGCACTTGACCATTTGCAAGAACAACAGTGAGTCCGCGAACCCAGTCGCGAGTAGTTCCGTATTTGAATGTCGCTGCACCAGCAGCATTGGTGGCTACGACACCACCTGCAAAAGCGCCATCAAAAGTTGGCACTGGCGGATAGTATTTGCCTGCCCGCTCAAGGGCTGCTTGGAGAATTGTGAGCGGCACCCCTGGCTCGACAACGACCTCATCCTGATTAACGGAGAGAATGCGATCGAAGCGCTGCATATCCATGACGATATCGCCCATTGGGGTGGCACCGCCCGTTAGCGAAGACTGAGCGCCAATAGGAAGAACGCTTTGAGAGTGAAGAAGAAGCGTCGCGACATCACTCTCGGTGGCTGGTCGGGCCACTCCGATGGCGTGGCCATTGGGGTAATGAGCGGCGTCCTCTGAAACGGTTTCTAGTAAATCTGGCGCTGTGGAGATGTCTGGGTTTCCCGTTTTTATGAGTGGTGGACGAGCCGTAATCCGGTGCGATGGCATAGGGTCGGCATTATAGGACCGTTTGTAGACCAAAGCGTGTTGATCGGCAATTCTGGCATCGAATGGAAAGGGGGTGGTACAGTTTGTCGCATGCACAGTCATGATTTCCGTCAGTTGGCAGGCGCGTTTGTGATCTTTATGGGAGTGGTGTCATCCGCTTGGGCCCAGCAGCAGGGTGATGAAGTCGTCGCTCGGGTTGGCAGCGACCCAATTACTTTTGCTGACCTTGAAGAGTCCTGGCAGCGGAATGATGCTTCTTCGCGGTTGCGAATGCTGCAGGATCTGTATGAAACACGCCGGCGAGCCCTTGACATCATTGTCGGCGAACGACTTGTTGTTCGCGAGGCCGAAAAACGGAATATGACCAGAGACGAACTACTGGAATTAGAACTTCCGAGTCGTTCGTTGCCGGTAACAGACGAACAGGTCGCCCTTGTCTATCAGCGCAATCAGGCTCAATTCGGCGATCGAACACTGGAGCAAATGAGCCCAGAAATTCGGATGTTTCTTGAACGGCAACGCCCTATGCAGGCATTGCATGCTTATATGAACGAATTGCGTCGAGAGGCTGCTGATGACGTTGTGGTTACGCTCGCGCCGCCTCGGCAGGAAATTGAGGTGTTGCCAGAAGATCCGGCTCGCGGACCCGAAACTGCCCCAATTGAAATTGTTGAATTTTCTGATTTTGATTGTCCTTACTGTCAACGAGCCACAAACATGATTGCGAGAATTCTCGCCGAATATGGCGATCAGATTCGTTTCATATACAAGGATTACCCGCTACCGAGTCACCCAAATGCATTTAAGGCCGCAGAGGCAGGAAACTGTGCGAATGACCAAGGAGAATTTTGGCCATTTCATGACCGGTTATTTGAGAGTCAAGGATCACTTGATGTGTCCTCGCTAAAAACTTATGCGAGTGAGTTAGGCATGGACGCCGAAGCATTTGCGGCATGTCTTGATAGCGGAAGGCATGCCTCGAGAGTTGAGCGCGATTTGGAAATTGGTTCTGGTTACGGTGTGTCGTCAACACCAACGCTTTTTGTCAATGGACGGGCGGTTGTCGGTGCGATGCCGTATGAAAGTTTTGTGGAAATTATTCAAGAAGAGTTGTCACGTTAGATGAAGGTAAAGCTCCGTTTTCTTGAGTCGAGAATTTACGGGAGTTTACGGGTGGCGCTCTTATTCGTGGCCGCATTAAGTGCATCGTGTGGTGATGCCAGAGAGGTGGGTCAGAAACAGGTCGATCCAATAGAAATACGAAGAGAGCCGGCTGTTGGAAATGCTCAGGAACGTTTTCAACAGTTGCGATCGGACACGTTGAGGCTGATGATCGCGGCGGCCAAAAGAGAGCTAGAGATCATGCCGTTCCAAAGGCGAATTGATGCGACGATCACACAGTCAGTCACGGATATGCCGGGTGCTGCCAACGCGTTAGAGAAAGTTGCGGTAGACCTTGAGGACTTACTCAGCCAATAGGTTGCACCACCACAATTCCGGTATTGTGGTGGGTGGGTACCTTCTAGTTTCCTGTTAAAAGGGCGGCTTCGCCAGCCAGCCAACCTTCATACTCGGCTTCGGTTTGAACGGTTACGAAACCGCGCATTCGGTAGTGTCCCAGTCCACACAGTTGAGAGCAGTTCACTTCATAGTCACCAGCTATTGTCGGGACCCACCAGAGAGGAACCTGAATGCCAGGAATGGCATCCTGTTTTACGCGCATTTCATTGATTGCGTAACTGTGAATAACATCCAGCGACGAAAGATAGATAATGACCGGTTTGTCGATCGGCACGTTCATTTGATTAATCGAAACAATGTCATCAACGGCGTTTGGATCACTGCGGTCAAGACCGATTGCATTAGTCGGTGTGATTTCGCTGATGTCCCGTCGGCCAAATCGACCATCGGCTCCGGCGTAATGCGAATGCCATTCGAACTGTTTCGCTATCACATGAACAACGGTGGCTTCTTCGTCCGGCGGAATATCATTGACGCGGGCCGCCCATGCCGGAATCGCGAAGCCGACAAGGATAACGGCTTCGATCACTGCCACGGCGATTTCCAGGTAGCTCGAAGTATGACTGGTCACCCCTGTATAGTCGGCTGTTGGGTTGGCGCTTTCACGAAACCGAATCAAGGTGTAGATGTAAAAGCTCCCCCACCCTACGAAGAGCACAGCCATCAGCCAATGCACTATTACGATCATTTGATCGATTTCTGCCGCATGGGCGGATGCCTGTATCGGCAGGCCGAGTATTTCACCCATCTACGCTCTCCCTTTGGATCTAATGTGTTGCGCTTGTGAGTGGAACGCGTCTTCGTTCCCCAGCGCCTGCCGCGAGCGCTTCAGCAAATGAAATATAAATGCGAC
>CAZWKO010000015.1:0-18742 GCA_964634925.1 uncultured Vicinamibacteraceae bacterium | reverse complement strand
CGGAACCCGCCAATCGGGTCAAACGACTCCAGGGCAAACCCCGGCGGGTCAATCGTCCGATGACAACTCGCACACACCGCGTTGTTTCGATGCGCATCCAGCTGTTCACGAATCGTCGTCGTCCCACGCGTATCCGGTTCCAGTCCGCCCACACCAGGCGGCGGTGGTGGCGCCGGACGTCCCAGTAAATTCGACAACACAAAATTCCCGCGCGGAATGGGCGACGTGGTCGTCCCGTTCGCCGTCACCTTCAACACACTCGCGTGCGTCAGCAACCCCCCACGCGGACTGTCCGGCGGCAGTGCCACTCGGCGCATCTCCTGCCCCACTACATCCGCCACGCCGTAGTGTTCCGCCAACCGGCGATTCAAAAACGTAAAGTCCGCCGTCACCAGGTGATCAATCCCAAGGTCCTCGGCCACCAACGCGGCCAGAAACAGTTCCGTCTCCTCCGCCATCGCCTGGCCGAGCCGATCGTCATACTCCGGATAGAGTCCAGAATCCGGCGCTGTCGCCTTCAACTCATACAACCGAAACGCCTGCCCCGCAAAATCCTTGATAAAGCGCGCATTCTTCGGATCATCCAGCATCCGATCCACCTGCGCCGTCAGCACCGCCGAGTCCGTTAATGTCCCGTCGGCTGCCACCGCCAACAACTCGTCGTCCGGCATACTCCGCCAGAGGAAATACGCTAACCGCGTCGCCAGCGCGTGATCATCCAACGCGCCGGGCTCGCCGCCGTGATAGAGAAATGGCGGCGCACTCAACACCGCGCGCAACGACACGCGCAGCGCCTCGAGAAACGGACGGCCTTCGGCCAGCAACGGTTGTGCCAGACTCGCATACGCCTCGAGTTCACTTGGCTCCAGCGGACGCCGGAACGCCCGGGTCGCAAACGCCCCGACCACATCGACCACGTGTTCATACGGAGCCTTCGTCAACTGCACATGCCCCGCCTCATCAAAGGTCATGCCGGTCAACAATGTTCGGGTACTCGCCGGCGGCCACATCTCATACAACGGCCCCTCAATCGTCAGAGACTTAATCGCGACCCCTTCACCGGGAAAGTCTTTGATCACATCGGCATACCCTTCGGCCGGGTCACGTCCAGCATCGAAAAGAATGGATTGGTTGGTTACTTTTCCTGAAGCCAAGTCCGCCGGATCATAGCCCGGCACATCCAGGTCGGCGATGCTCATCCCGATCAGTTCGCCTGGTCCCAAATACGCACTCATCTCCACCGTGCGAGGGGTGTCCCCTTCGAAATCAAAGGACCCGATGAGATTATCCAGCGATGCGACGACCCCGGCCTTTTTTCCCTGGTAGACCATCAGATTGACCGGCGAAATCCCTTGATAGGCATACGCCTCAACGGCTACGTTGTAACGTCCTGGCTCCGTCACGCGGATACCTTCTGAATCCGAATGAAAGGTATAGGTCGACGTAAAATCAAAGAACATCACGTACGCATCATCGAGCTGGAGGATACTCCCGAGACCGAGTGCCCTGGCGTTCGCAATGCCGTACAAATACGGTGACTGCGCATAAAACCGTTGGTGCCGCTCGGTTTCAGGGCGTGGTCCCATCAGCAAGGCAGCATCCAGCGCACGGTCGGCAACCTCCAGATAGGCGCGCACATGCAACGGCGACATACTTTGATTCGCCGCCACCGTATCAAAGCCTCCGGAATCGGCTTCTGCCGGCAACTCCTGCGCCAAATTAGAAGCGACAACCGGGTCTATCCCCAGCAAGTCTTCCAGGGTGTAGCCATACTCCAACCGCGTCAAGCGTCGCAGCGGGGTCCGCTGTCCACCCCGCGCGGTCAGATTCGCGTCAACCAACGCCGCTTTCAACGACCCCAAAGCCGTCTCCACCACAGCCGTGTCAGGACGGCGCGCCGAGGCCGGAGGCATCTCGCCCTTCTCGACCCGCTCATAGACTTTCGTCCACGCGCGCACTGTCTCTGCATCCGTCAGATCAAATCCAAGCTGAGAGAGATCGAGTGGGGTCACCGTGCGTGCACCGTGACACTGGAGACACGAGGTCTCGACCAGTGGGGCCACCTCTGATTCCAACGACTGCGCTGAGGCAAACCCGCTACCCCAGAGACTGACCACTACCGAAAGACCGAGCCCGGCACTATATCGTTTCACCGTCATCAGTAAACCTTTTCCACTTCTTACCAAATACTAAAGTAAGTGATTACTCACTATAACATGCTCACACGCGGGCATCCACTAAAATTAATGACCGCGAGCAAACGTTCTTTATCTCACAGCCAGCGCCTAAAAAATGCCACCAGAAATACCCTATTTTTCTTACACCAACAAGTCATGACACACTAAAGTGAGTATCCGCTTACATAGGTTTCGGCCTGCTGATAGAGGAGTTCATCGATTATGGCCTTGAAGATGTCGAAAGTCGCACTGATAACCATTTGGATGGTGGCCGTGAGTGTCACGAGTGCGCACGCGCAATCGACGGGACCATGGCAACGCTACGACACCGAAAACGGTGAGTGGCGTAGCTACGCCGGGAACATCGCCGGGCAAAAATACTCCCCGCTCGACCAAATCGATGCCGACAACTTCAGTGAACTCACCCTCGCCTGGGAGTGGGAATCAATTGATCTCACGCTGAGCCGCACGACACCTGATGGGGCCGAATGGCGGGCGGACCTCGACACCATCGTCGAATCATTGATCGCCGACACCCCCGACCTCTACCGGGACGGCCAATCGCCGAATCCATCACGATTCCAGGCCACGCCTCTTATGATCGGTGGCGTCCTGTACTTCAACACACCACTCTCGCAAGGAGTCGCGATCGACGCCGAGACGGGGGAAACGCTGTGGGTGTTCAACCCGAAAAGTTATGAAGAAGGCACGCCGTCGATGTCCGGCCCTTGGACACAACGGGGAGTAGCCTACTGGACAGATGGTGAAGAGGACGAACGGATCTTCTGGGGCACCGGCAACGGATACATCGTGTGCGTCCAGGCACTCACCGGAGAACCCTGTCCCGACTTCGGACCGGATGGCAACGGCATGGTGGACGCCATGGTCGGGATTCCACGGGTCGATCGGGAAGCCCGTGACTACCTCAATGCGATGCTCTATTCCATTAACTCGCCGCCGATTGTGGTCCGAGACCGCGTCATTCACGGGTCGCACATTGCCGACGTCCGCGTCACCAAGGAAGCGCCCCCGGGATGGGTGCGTGCATGGAACGTCCGTACCGGCGAACACGAATGGGATTTTCATACGGTGCCAAACAGCGCTGATGAGTTCGGGGCAGACAGCTGGCAAAATCAGTCGTGGCGCTTTTCAGGAAACGCGAACGTCTGGTCAATGCTGGCCGGTGACAATGACCTCGGCCATGTCTACCTGCCAACCGGGACCACCACCAACGACTATTACGGAGCCGACCGCCCAGGCGACAACCTGTTTTCTGAATCAATCATCGCGGTCGATGTGGAAACCGGACAACGCGTCTGGCACTTCCAAGCGGTGCACCATGGACTCTGGGACTACGACTTCCCAACCCATCCGAACCTCGTCGACATCACCGTCGACGGTCGCAATATCCGTGCATTAGCCCAGGTTAGTAAACAGGGGTTCACGTACGTCTTCGACCGCGCGACGGGAGACCCGGTCTGGCCGATTGAAGAACGTCCGGTCCCGCAGGAAACGAACCTCCCGGGTGAAGTGCCCTCGCTAACTCAACCCTTTCCGACCAAACCGCCACCGTTCGAATATCAAGGTGTCACCATTGACGACCTTGTCGACTTCACCCCCGAAATCCGTGCACTGGCCGTCGACGCGGTGAGCGATTTCACGCTCGGTCCGCTCTTTACCCCGCCGCTCCATGCTGGTGATGGCGGCGGCTCAGCCGGCACCATTCAACGTCCGGCGATCGACGGTGGAGCCAACTGGGGCGGTGCTGGTGTCGACCCCGAAACGGGAATCCTCTATGTGCCATCGCACAACCGGTTTTCGGTATTACATTTCTATACGCCAGACGAGGCCGTTGGCGGCACGATGCAATTCACCCAAGGCGCATTCGGTGGCGGGCGACAACCCGCCATGCCCCAAGGACTGCCGTTGTTCAAACCACCATACTCGCGGATGACCGCCATCGATTTAAACACAGGAGAAATTGCCTGGATGCAACCGAATGGCGATGGCAACCGTCTTCGGAATCATCCAATGCTGCGTGACCTCGACCTGCCACCGCTTGGCGGCGATGGACGAGGGGGACCCTTGGTGACGAAAACGCTACTCATTAGTGCGCTCAGCGCTGGAGGCTCAGAAGGCGGACCGCGCCTGATCGCACGGAACAAGGCGACTGGTGACATTGTCGGCTCGGTCGACCTCCCGAGTGGTGCCATCGGGACACCGATGACCTACATTCTTGATGGTCGGCAGTACATCGGATTGACGATTGGCGGCCCTCGCCTGATTGCATTCGCGCTACCTGAGTAAGAACAAGACCGTAAAATGTAGTGTCGACAGTAGTAGTTTCAATTCGGATGCAGTCTACGTAATGACACGTGACTTTTTTTAAGTAGGGAACGATGGCAAAGGCATACCTCATTGGGCACGTCACCGTAAACAACCCAGAACGGTTCATGAATGAATACGGTGCACCGGTTGAAGCGACCATTACCGCGTTTAACGGACGCTTTCTGGCGCGTGGTGGCGAAGTCACCTACCAAGAAGGTGACTCGCTCGGAGACATCAACGTGATCGTTGAATTTCCCGACAGAAGCTCGGCGACCGCCTGGCTCAACAGTGAGGCCTACCAGGCCATTCTGCCTGGGCGCACAGAAAACACTGACGGCCATTTTGTGCTTGTGGATGGCGTTCCGGATTAACTCTGCTCGGCCAGTGATACCCACCTGGCTAAGTCACGACCGACCCGTCTGGCTCAAGACAAGATAGCTCCACTGCTCTTGCCTTAGACCCGATCAATTTTGCGGTGTTGGGAGCAACCCATCACGTTCGATCCATTCCCCGAGCCGCATCACCTGGTCAATGTCGAGAGTGTTCCGGATATCAGACAACGGGTCGGCATTGAGCACAATCAGGTCTGCGACCTTCCCTGCCTCAAGCGTCCCAAAATCTGCTTCACCGACAGGAGGCATCCGCCCTGCACCGGTTGCCGTTGCCGCAACAATTGCCTCCATCGGTGTTAATCCTGCCTCGACGTACAACTCCATCTCATGATGCATGCCCCATCCAAATGGAACGTTCGGGGTGCCGGCATCATTCCCGAGTGCCACCTTAACACCAGCGTCATGGATCGTCTTGACAAAGTCCTGAACCTGTCTGAATTGGGCTTTCTGATCGGCAAAACCGGGACTGTTGACAATTTCAGCCCGTACTTCTGGATCATCCAACCGAGCCAATGCATCCTGGTTAAACGCGAGGCGTAAATCGGGATCGTCAAGAAGTTCTGGACGCTCAGCAAAATGCCAACGGTTCTGAATGATCGACAACGTCGGCGTAAACGACACGTCATTGTCCAGACACATCTGCAAAAATTCTTGTGAGGGTTCAGGGCTGTCGACTGGCACACCATTGCCTGGTCCAAACGTCAAGACAGTGCTGTGCAAAAAATCACGCAACCCGGCCTCAATTAGTTGTCGGCCGTCGGTCTCGTCATCAATATGGGCTACAGGCACCGCGCCATTTTGAAGAGCCTCATCGACAATCACCGTGCGCATCTCCGGGGTGATTTTCAACCCAGGCTCTGCCACGTCGTTGACCCACATCTTGATGAAATGCACGCCTAAGTCGACCTGAGCACGCACCAGCGACCGGGCTTCTTCTTCAGTCGTTGGCGCATTGCGACCCGCTGCGTTGAAACCGCCAGGATGAGAAAACCCGAGTCCAGCTGTGTACGCGCGTGGAAATCCCGATCGTCCAGCATTGGCTTCCAGTAAAAATGGCACAGCGTCAGCCGAATCACTTCCGATACTTCGACCGGTCGTCACGCCATAGTAGAGCTGGGTCCGAAACTGGCGCGAAATGTCTTCTGGCCCGCCTCGATAATGAACGTGTAAATTCACCAACCCAGGCATAATCGTCTTCCCGGACACATCAATCACTTCGGCGCCGGCGGGCACCTCTGTCGTGTCCCGAGAACCTGCATCTTCAATCCGACCGTCACGAATGACAACGACCGCATCCTGAACGGGCGCAGTCCCACTGCCATCGATCAATTGGGCCCCGACCAGAGCAATGCCCCCAGGCTCAATCGTCGGAGGCGGTGCCTGACTTTCCCCACACGCCCCAAAGAGCAGGACAGCGCTCAGCATCACAAAACAAAGTCGTCTCATCATTTACTCCTACCTATCGTTAGCGGCTACCAAAACCACTGCTGTTCCCCTGCATAAGATTACTGTAGCCGCTCTGCCAGCGTTATCGTTGGGGACGAACAGGCCATTCTCGCCTGGAATAACCCCTTGTTTCAGACACTCCTCACGTTTCTATGTGACTGTCGCGAATTGAGCGAATAGGATTAGCTACGTGGAACCATCACTCATCTTCCTGAATTACTTTGTCGATCCGAAACGCCGCAATCGTCACTATCGTGACCTGCTCACACATCTCGACCCGACCAAGTATGTAATCACCGACGCTCTATCAGCTGGCGACGAGCCACGCGTGCGAATTCTTGTCAATAAAACACGTGAGGTGTCAGCGAACACCCTCAAAGCGTTTCCTCACCTCAAGGGTATTTGCCTCAATACAACCGACCGCTGGATGCTGACATTCGATAACAAGGATTCGGACATTACCGTTCAAGCCGTTGATACCGATCGCGGCACGGACGTCGCCGAAGTCGCCCTGCTATTAATGCTGACAGGATTAAAAAGACTTGCTCGCAGCTCACGATGGCATGCGTTCCGCTCACCAACACGCTTCTACCGTCAACTTACTGCGCCAATCGCCAGTGAAACCGTCGGAGCACACAACTGGACGGGCACCTCAACACATACTGCGTACCGAAAAAAGATTGGCATCCTTGGATACGGATTGATCGGACATCAAATCCAACAACGCCTCAAAGCCTTCGGCGCCGATGTGTTCTACAACCACTCAACGCGTTTGTCCGCACTGATTGAGAAACAACTGGACATACAATTTCTCGACCGTGAACAGCTATTTCAAGACTGCGACATTATTTTTGTGCAACTCCCTCTCACGACAGCCACTGAAAACCTCATTACACACAAGGAGCTCGCCGTTGCACAACCACACCTTGTCCTCATTAATTGCGGTCGCGCAGCCGTCATCAATAAAGCCGCGTTGTCGCATGCACTTCGATCACAACAGATCGGGTTCTATGGGGCTGACGTCTTTTGGCGCGAACCAATGCCACTATGGGACCGATTTCGTGTAATGCGAAATGTCTGCATTACACCGCATTTGTCTGAAAGTGTGACCGATAGAATTCCGCATGACCGACACGTCGCTACAGCCCTCGACCATCTAGTCAGGATTATCGATGCCAGTTAATCACGCGCAGCACCGTGACGCTTACATTGCTGACCTCTTGAGTCCGGACAAAGGGTACGTGCTTATTCATAATTATTTTTCTGACGCGGAAATCGATCGGTACAGGAATGAATGTGAAAACTTTCTTCAAACGGGTCCAGTGTGTGTGTCACGTATCAACACGGACTGGATACCGGATTACGTGCACCCTCGTTCACACGACAAGGTCGGACGCACGTACCGTATTTATCAATACTTACACAACGACCACAGTGAACCAACGACCGCATTTTTCGATAAAGCACTAAGTATCCGGAACACGATCGAACAAACGTGGCTTGATGATCCGCGTTACCGGTCAGAAAAAGAAACCCTTCAGGATTACATCATTGTCACGAAATACATTACCGATACGGGGCACTTGCCTCCGCATAGGGACTACTACGGACCGGCGCCGTTTCCACTGCTGCAATCGCTTGTACTCCTCTCACAAATGCCGGACGACTACACTGGCGGAGATTTTCGACTGCGCACCAAAAACGGAACATCCTTAAGCCTCACCAATGACATCGGAGCAACGAAAGGCGATCTGCTGGTGTTCGACAAATCTCTCGAACACACAGTCGAACTTACGCAAGCTGGCATTTCGACAAATCTTGGGCGCTGGAGCGTGCTTGTTGGCGCCCGGGCAATTAAAGATAGTCGCCTGCGGGGTGTCTCTAAACGTTTGCTCTACAGCTACCCGTTTTATCCCTACACGCGACCACTAGCAAAGGTGCTTCGCTTACTCGGCGTCCCCATCTGACACAGAGTTAGTCCTCGTAAACTATTATTCATCAGGGCGTATGCAGATATTCCGTTGTCACAGCGTCGACGAACCAGAGCGCCTGACGCACCAATGATTCCACCGCTCATTACGCCACGACCCCGGTCGTCGCTCAACACAGAGATACCCTAGTGCCCCCTCACATGCATGCAATAAAACCGTTCTCCCTGGCCATGCTTTTGCTCGGGTTCTTCATCTTATCTCCCAAGATCATTGTGTCGGCACAGCGACAGGACGGTCCACCGTCACAAACCCAAGACTCCTCGGAAGTCACGGTTGGCGGCGTAGTAATTGATGGTCCGCCGCCCCCAATACCACCTTCGGTAATTACCCGTGATGGCGGGCGAGCAACAATGCGTGCGATCAAACTGACCGAACCCTTAGAGGTCGATGGCCGACTGGATGAATCGGTCTATGACACGGTTGAACCTGTATCAGATTTCATTCAGCAATTACCTGACGAAGGGGCCCTGTCGACCGAACGCACCGACGCGTGGGTAATGTATGACGATGAAAATTTCTACGTGTCAGGTCGTTGTTGGGACAGCGCCCCACCAAGTGATTGGACTGCAACCGAAATGCGTCGTGATGCATTCAACCTACTGAATAACGATTTATTCGGCTTTCTGATCGACACGTTCTACGACCGCCGGAATGCCCTACTCTTTTATGCCAATCCTGTGGGTGGATTTGTCGACCAAGCCATCACCAATGAAGGCAACCCCAATCGAGATTGGAACCCCGTCTGGGACGTTCAAACCGACCGCTTCGATGGAGGATGGACGATCGAAATGGTTGTGCCATTCAAATCCCTGCGCTACCGCCCTACCAAAGAACAAGTCTGGGGAATTCAGCTACGCCGAACCATTATTCGAAAAAACGAATGGACCTATCTCACACAAATACCCATCTCCGCCGCTGGTTTTGGTGGGCGTGGCGGCGTGTTTCGCGTCTCTGCGGCGGGAACACTGGTAGGACTGGAGGCGCCAGATACGGGCCGACTGCTCGAAATCAAACCCTATGCAATTGGAAGTACAACGGTTGACAAGGTAAATCGTGGTTCATCCGGACCACTGCAGACGGGTGACGCCGGCCTCGATGTGAAATACGGAATCACTCAAAATCTCACGGCCGATTTCACCTACAACACGGACTTTGCACAGGTTGAAGTTGACGAACAACAAGTCAATCTCACCCGTTTCAACCTGTTCTTTCCGGAAAAACGAGAATTCTTCCTTGAAGGGCGAGGAATTTTCGACTTTGCCCGCGGTGGTTTTCGTAGTGCAATCGGCGAACGCCGGGGCGGTGTCGTTGGCGGTGGTTCTGCGCCGACGCTGTTCTACAGTCGACGTATTGGCCTTCAAGGTGGACGAGTCGTTCCCATCCTCGGTGGTGGACGACTGACCGGAAAAATCGGAGCCTTTGATGTTGGAGCTCTGACCATTCAAACGGACGATCAAATTACTTCGAATTCGATCGACACAAACTTCACAGTCCTGAGACTGAAACGCGACATCCTGCGCCGCAGTACGGTCGGGACAATGATCACCAATCGGTCTGTCGCTCTCACTGGCAACGGTTCAAGTCAGGCGTACGGTGTTGATGCAAACCTTTCTTTTTACGACAACATCGATTTTCTTGGCTATTACGCCCGGACACGCACACCTGGTGTGCATGACCGTGATGCGAGTTATCAAGCCCGCTTTGACTACGGGGCTGACAAATACGGCTTCCAAACAGAGCACCTCCTCGTGGAAGACAATTTTCGCCCTGAAGTGGGATTCATACGCCGAGACAATTTTCGTCGATCATCCGTCTCAGGCCGGTTCAGCCCACGCCCCACCTCCATCGAATCGGTTCGGCAGTTTGTCTTTGAAGCCAGTCTCGACTACTTCGTAACGGCTGACCAGGGACATCTCGAAACGAGACAGAGTCAAATCGGATTCCAGGCGGAGTTGGAAAATAGCGACCAAATTGGTGCGCACTTAAGTGACAACTACGAACTACTTCATACTCCCTTTTCACCTGGTCGCGGTCTTGCGATTCCAGTTGGCGGCTACAGTTTTAACGACTTCGGGCTGACCTATGCCCTTGGCCCTCAGCGCCCACTCACAGGCACCGTCGGACTCACTACTGGTGGCTATTTCAACGGGGACATTACGTCGGTCAATCTCAGCCGTGGCCGTATTGACGTCACATCGGTCTTGTCTGTCGAGCCAAGCGTGTCTTTTAATTGGATCGATCTACCGACCGGATCGTTTCGCACAGATCTGGCGCGCACACGCGTCAACTACACCTTTTCGCCGCGCATGTTTGTGAGCGGACTCCTGCAGTTCAATTCGACCAACAACACACTCGCCACCAACGTCAGATTGCGGTGGGAATACTCACCTGGCAGCGAACTGTTTCTCGTCTATACCGAAGAACAAGACACCGACCCGCTTCGACCGAATCGCTATACCGAGCTCTGCAACCGTGGCTTCGTGATCAAATTCAATCGATTGTTTCGGTTCTAGCGAGATGACGTTCTAGTTCATCTCGTGTTTGTTGGATGAGCGTATCCCGATCGTCGAGTGTGAGACCGCGCGTCATTAGCGATTCACCAATCGTGACCTCCGCCGTGACTGGTCGAATTAACGGACTGCCTCGCTGCATGGCCTCACGAGCGCCTCGAACGGCAATGGGCACAATCGGAACCTGCGCCTTGATCGCCATGATAAACGCGCCCTTCTTGAATGGCAGTAATGACCGTGTTCGACTCCGTGTGCCTTCAGGAGCAGTCAGAAATGAATCGCCGTTGACAAGCATGTCGACAGCACGATCAATCGCGTGTCCACTTTGTTCACGATTATCTCGTTCAATCGGTACAAACCCCAGTACGTCAGCAACGTTCCGCAACAAAGGCATCGCCACCCGTAGTTCCGCCTTGTACACAGCCTTCAACTTTGGATGAACCGCTGTCAGCGCAAGAAAAATAATCGGCGCGTCAAGATTACTCGTGTGATTGAAACAGTACACGGCACCCCGCCCGGGTTGAATTCGGTCACCGTAGCGCACACAAAACCGGATACCGGCGATCAGAAGACCGAGTCGTACTCCGGTGCTCGCAAGTGCGTACAACACCTCACCTCGGCGGAACACCATCGTCAACACGATTCCGATCGGGGCAAAAATCACGATCCACACGACGACACTGACATAGGCCAGAACAGAGCGCGCAACGGCAATGACGGTCTGCAGGAATGTCACAGGCAGTCTCAATAATGCGTCGAACGTCTTACTGAAGGCTTGACGCGTGCGTGTCTGCCATTCGAGAAATTAAATACAGCATGGCTACCCCCATCAGGATCACCACCGGCCCCTCAGACAGCGTCCATGACAAGGGCAAGCCAACCCATAGGTCGATACCGCACAGCATCACCCCCAAGACCACAGTCCACCATCCTAAAAACAGCAGCAGGCGCCGTTGGCGCCCCATGTCATAGGACGCTAACCAGTAAAGTCCACCCATCATGGCGTAGAAGGCCGATGTAGACCTGGCGAGATACCACACGATCGGGGTATCAGGAAAAATACCAAGGCCAAGCCAGGTATGAATCTCCTCCATCCACGCACGTGGCGCGACCACAAACACAAGTGCTAGAAGCATCCACGTGCCCCCAACACGCAAAAATAATTGCAATACTCGGTCCGGCGTCAATTGATATCCCTGATAGTCAGTCGAGCAGAGCTACAGTACATCCGTTACAGCAGAATAATACGTGCAAAAGTCACAATTCCATTTAACAGCTGGAATCTCATCACTCACTAAACATGCATGCGCATCTGTAATGCAGGAGTCGACCCAACTATCGTTGCCAACATAGGAAATCACGGAAATATCAAACTCCACCCGGTGACTGAATCGCGGCTCGCTCCGCCGACCATTGCAATAGACAAAGTATCCCGTATCGGACACCTCCAGACCATTGCCACGTAATAACCATTGATAAATTTCCATCTGGCGTTTGTACTGGTCCTGCCACGACGCATCAAGGCTGACAGGGCTGTCTTTGCTCGTCGCTTTGTAGTCCACAACAATGTGCTGACCGGACGGTGTCACCCACAGGTCGTCAATCGCACCGGTGATCAACAAGTTCGTCGGCTTATGCTGAACCTGCACACCTTGGAAATTCTGCCTCCAGAGATCGAGTTTCTCGTGCTGACAGGGAACCGCATCGATGCCAGCCTCGCACATCAAAGGATGCGGCGCACCGGACTCCCGATACTCGTCAAATTCTTTTTTGAGTAAGTGATCAATCGCCGAATTGATATTAAAGGGAGGACCCTGTACTTGCCCCACTCCGAGTCGCCGATCGATATAAAAACAGCGTGGACATTTGACGAAATTTTCTAGTTTCGCACGAGACAATTTGAACGGCTTTGACGCATCCGGGTTGAAAATGTTCTTCTCGCGCTTACCTTTGTAATACGGGGACATAGTCTGCTTGTTCTATCGGGAGTTTACGTGAACCACGAGCACAGTGATTCATGGGGCGACGTATCGGCTCACGCCATACGACCTCGAACGCAGTGCTATTGTTCGTCTGCTTCTTGTGCTCGAGAACCCGCCAACATATTGGTCAACCCGTAATTGCCCTCGTGACAGGCATACTCAAACATCGGTCCTACGCTCCGTGTCATCGGCAGTGACCCACCCCATTCACGTGTCCAGGTCTTCGGATCCGTCACGGTAAAGGTATAGCCCAGGGTACCTTCATCGGTTCGCGTAAACCGCTCAATCACATGAAGCTCTTCACTCAGATTCCCATTGAAGTTCCGAATAAACGCGTGGTGATTAAAATTCGTCGTCTCGACAACCAGAGTGTCTCCTTCCCAGTGCCCGCGTGAATCGCCTGCGAACTGGCGGATTGCCGGCGTGAGATGGGGCCGTCCATCAAGCATGATAAAACGCACGTCATGGATGTGCTCTTGCAAAATCGCCACGAAGTCCGGTGTCTGCACAATTTGATAGTTGTTGTTGTACGCGGTCGGAAAAGACGGGATCCCGCGGTACCACAAGCACCGGTCACCACCATCTAATTGAGTATACGAATCAGTCGGCAAACGACCACCACGCACCGCCGCGAGTCGCTCCGCCTCTGGAGACGTCATTCGCGCATGGGCCTCGGCCGTCAGAGACGGCAACCTGCCATTCGGCGGATCGGTAATGACCGATGTGCGCCTCGTCGGTACCACAGACGTTCCACGCTCCATCCAAAAATTGTTGTATGACCCAGGCGCACCATCAACACCTCGGTCAACATTGCCTCCGACTTCGGTACGCAATGCTGGTCGACCCGCGAAGTCAGTATTACGATCAGCAGCAGCCTGCTCAATATTGGCAGCCTCTTCCGCTGTCAAAAACTCTTGGTCGCCCAAACTTTCTGGACGTTGAAACGGCGTCAATGTTGAATTATTCCAAACACCACCAAGATCAGGGTCCCCCCACGCGGTCCGAAGCGTTGTGGATGATTGCGCGGTCGCCAGCAAAGGAATCAGCATCACCATCGCGAACACCGTGGATGCGATAACGAGATATCGAGTGGTCATGAACCCTCCTACGGAATCAGTAAACCAATAATGAACCGGCATGCGGTTCTGCGCAAGATCCAAGTCCCAAACACGTATAATCTCGAACGACGTATCCACATTAATTTGGAGATTTCCATGCGCGATCTACTAGTCAGTCAGAACATAAAGGCGACTCTCATAACAATTTTGTGTGTCTTGTTCAGTGCCACAGCACCACAGTCCGCCGAAAATGAGAACTGGCCTTCGTTCCGTGGCGCCGATGCCCTCTCAACATCTGAAGACGACCCACGCTTACCAGCGACTTGGACTACCACCGAAAACGTCGTGTGGAAAGCGCCGATTGAAGGACTTGGTTGGTCATCACCCGTCATCTGGGGCAATCACATCTTTCTCACAACAGTAGTTAGCGATGGTGAGATTGAAGAGCCACGCATGGGGCTCTATTTTCCGTACGGATCGCCAGAACCCTCTCCTGATTTCAGAGACCCTGAACCCGGCGAACTCATGGAACGAGAAGCTGACGTCCATCGTTGGCTGGTCTACGCCTTAGATTTCGAAAGTGGTGATGTTCTCTGGACGTCGGAAGTGAATCGAGCAACCCCAAACTTTGACCGACATCTAAAGAACACCTACGCATCATCGACACCCGTGACAGATGGTGAGCGGGTCTATGCCTATTTCGGAAACGTCGGCATTTTCACCTTTGACATGGATGGCAACCAACTATGGGAACAACGATTTGACGCCAGCGACACGCGATTGGGTTGGGGACCCGCCGCATCACCGGTGCTGCATGACAACACGCTCTTTATTGTGAATGATACCGATGAGGAATCGTTTGTCGTTGCACTCGATGCCGAAACGGGCGAGGAACGCTGGCGCCGTGACCGTGACGAAGGTACAAATTGGTCCACACCGTTCGTCTGGAAGAATGAACTCCGGACCGAACTCGTCACCACCGGCAGTGACCAGGTCCGATCGTATGACCTCAATGGACAAGAGTTGTGGAGCTTTAGCGGTTTGAGTTCGATCACAATCCCGCAGCCGTTTAGTGCACATGGCCTGCTCTATATCACCTCTGGATATGTCGGTGACTCAACCCGACCTGTCTACGCCATTAAACCTGGCGCCGCCGGAGATATCACGATCAGTGACTCCGAGCAACGAGACGAACATATCGCCTGGTTCGACGACACAGCGGGTCCCTATCACCCGACACCATTAGTCTACGGAGACTACTATTTCACACTCCAAGACCGCGGCTTCTTCACCGTGCACGACGCGCAAACGGGTGAGGAGCTCTACTTTACGGAACAGCAAATTCAGACACAGGAAGTCCGGCGCCGCGTTGCCCCCGGAGCGAATGGATTTACCTCATCTCCGTGGGCGTACAATGGCCGGGTTTTTGTACTGAGTGAAGATGGTGATACATATGTCCTTGATAGCGAAAATAACTTTCGCTTGGTCGCAACTAATTCATTAGAAGAAGTCGCGATGTCGAGTCCAGCCATCGCGCAGGGCAGCCTCTTTATACGAACACGGTCGCATCTCTGGCGATTAACTGACCTCTCGCAAAACTAGGACAAGCAGTTACGGTTCGACAAAAAAGAAATCTGCTGGACCGTCCCGGCGTGCGAGAAGCACAACATCGGCATCTTCAGGAACGCGCCACTCATGATGCGCTTTGCCGGGAATAATGATGTAGCTGCCTTCCGCCGCCGTATGTTCCGATCCGTCAAGCGAGATACTCACGGATCCTTGTAGGACGACCACTGTCTCAGTGTAAGTATGCCAATGCATGGCAAACTGCGAGCCTGCTGGAAAACGCGCAAGATAGGTCGGTCCACCGGTCTCTGGGTCTGTCGCAATTGGTGCGTTTCGAATACCGGCTGGAAACCCAGGACGATCAGATGACGGTGGACCCCAGTTGGCCTGTTCCCAGTCCAACACAAGCGGTTCAATGGGCGAAGCAGTTTGCCCAACACTCTCTTGCGCTTTGCCGACGCAAAAGAGCAAGACGACACAGGCTATATGACTTCGATTCACCTTCGCCTCGTAACGTAACTACGGTGCGGGGCCTATTTCTTGACGTATTTATGGAGCTCAGGCCTCACTGTATCTGCGACGTAGATATCGCCATCTGGCGACATCGTCATGTAGTGTGCCTCTCCAAACTCTCCAAGCCCTTTACCCGGTTGCCCATTCGCACCAAGCGCTTTTCCATTTTCATCAAGTTTGAGAATTTCGCCAGCAAAACCACTGACCATATACATCTGCCCGTCAGCATCGATAAAGAGTCCACACGGCAACCCCTTGTAAGCCCATTCCTTAATGTAGGTGCCGTCGCTATCGAAAATCTGAACGCGCCGATTTTGGCGGTCAGCCACGTAAACCAACCCATCGGCATCAACAACAATGGAATGCGGTGTGTCAAACTGGCTCGGCCCAGTGCCCGGTTCTCCCCACGATTTTATTAGTGAACCATCGCTCGCAAACTTCAATACTCGCGGCACGCCCTGCCCATGACCAACAAGCACAAAGATCTCGTCTTCTAACCCCACATACAAATCAGTGGGTTCTTCGAGGAGAGGCGTGTCGTCTGGAGTGATCGTCAAGAGCACGTCGCCGTCGGGATTCATTTTTCTGATCGTGTCGCCATTAACATCCGTCGTCCAAATATGACCTTCCCCATCGATGCGCATCCCATGCGGTCGGTCGTACTGTCCCTGACCCCATGCGCGAACAAAACTGCCATCGGGATTAAATTCCATCAAAGGATTTGGCCCGCGATTAAAGACCAGTATCTTGTTGGTCGAGGTCCAACCGACACTCGATGGCGCACCCATTTCAACATCATCCGGAATCTCAAGGCCATGCGGGACCGGGCGGTACCCAAGATCCGGGGCATCCTCCATCTGCGCCGGGTCCGGCGCTGTCAATATTTGGAGTGCCACGAGAAAGAGCGTAAAGACGCGCATAAGTTCTCCTTTGTGAACCCCCATTGTGGGTGGGATCACCCATAGTTGCAAGTCCGAACCTCAGGAAACACTGCGCCAAAACTTGACACCGTTTCGTTGCCCCTGATTCTTCGGCGGTGTCGCGTTGGCAAATCTCCCGGTTAATATTCTCTTTGATGAAAGCCCGGTTAATAATTTCTGCACTCGCGATACTCACCGGAATAGCCATAGGAACACCGACTGCGACCGCTGCCCAACCAGACAGTAACTGCGCACCAGGTATTGACCTCGGCAAGGCTCGTATAGCCGTTGGTGGGCAATATCGCCTGATGGGGAACGGTGCAAATCTCACATTTCATGAGCAATCGATTCATTCCGATCAACCTCGCAGCAGTTTCGCAAATCAACGATTCCGAACGTGGCTCAATATTCACGATCGGAATGATTGTCAGTACGGCGTCTACACGCAGGTTGAGGTAGGTCACACAGCTCTTGGCAACAACTATGAATTCCCAAAAACATTTGTCGTTGATGCCATCGGCGATGACGTCGGGATCGAACTTCGACGAGGATATCTTTGGTTCAAACCGACCGAGCATTCTCTTGTGCGCGCCGGCATCCTTGGATGGGAAGACCGGTTCGGTGAACGCCCAACGTTTCGCGATCCACTCTGGGCTGTAGATCGTTATGACACTACCCGAGCACCACTCGCAAACTCAGTATGGGATTTTAATGTTGGCGGCATCACGTATGAATCGACCGTCCAACAAACGTGGCATTACGGACTTGGCGCTCTCGTCCTGCAACAGGGAAATACCTCCATCACAGGCACTGGCGGAAGTGTTTTGTTAACCGCCGATATAGACCGAACGATCGGAAAGACAATCTGGGGAGGCAGTGCGTATTACTTACGCGACCAAGGTGGTTATTCCTACGGCAACTTCGGCGGACCAGTCTCAACTGGCATCGGATTTGTCAGAAATAGTTCTGATGTCTGGGTGGGCGGACGCGGTCATATTGAGCACGGTCCTGCAACCACCTCACTCTTTCTCATACTAAACAGTGGCACCGTTCCGGCATTCAATTGGACCCATACCGGCTGGTCAGCAAAAGCGGAAACCTCCATCAGTGCCAGCAGCGGGACGAGTTTCCTGCGTTTCCTATATGCCAGCGGTGACGATAGAGCAAACCCCAATCATTCGGGGGAATTTCGGTCCATCGCACAAAGCGTGAGAGACAACAGAGGCGCCCAATCCTACTGGAGTGGCCTCGGGCTAACATCTCCTCGCGGCCCTTCCGATGGAAATGACCTCGGAATCGGGCTTCAAAATAATGGTCTTGGTCTGATTACACTGCAAGCTGGCTACGAGCATCCTCTTGGTAACAAATGGACAAGCTCATTCGCCGGAGGCTGGCTCCGCTCTGATGCCATAAACCCCGCGAGCGGGTCCTCAAACATCGGCACCGAACTCCTGGCAGAAACACGCTGGCAGTTAGGCGAATACACCGCCCTCGAGCTTGGTGCATCTGTTCTATTTACCGGTGATTTTTTCAAATCGATCACTATTTCTGGTCCACCCGCAACTCTCTACGAGTTGTACAGTCGGTGGCAGCTGGAGTTTTGAATTTCCCGATGTGGTTACAACGTCTTCAATTGTTTACTGCTCAAAAAGATCCAGTTTTTCTTTTCGAATATCGTGGTTGACCCTGATTTCGGACCCGAACTCAAGCCACGGGTCAGTTGCCGCTTCGTACCGTGGCCACGTAGGTAGTCCATCGCCGTTTGGGTTTCCCGTCTTCGCAAAATTCACCCAAAAGTCGCTCATCATTTCTGAAATCTCATGATCCCAGTCGGTCCATCCAACACCGACCAATCGTGT
>CAZWKO010000014.1:2169-19444 GCA_964634925.1 uncultured Vicinamibacteraceae bacterium | reverse complement strand
AATCGATACCGACCGAACCGCCGGTTGCTGCCTCGGCGAACGATCCATATTGAAATGTGCGTCGTAGGGCTGCCGCGTGGTCTCAAGAAGCGCAGAGTTTTTCTTGATAAAAGTTGCCGTAACAACATGCGGCCCAGCGGTTACTGGCACACGCACGTTGAGATGATTATCAATGCCCTCGTCCGCGTAATAAACTGCGTCTGCCAGCAGCACCCTGTTTTCACTTGGCATCATGGTGAACAGTTCTAGACGCTCACCGTCCAACATGATCTCGACCTCATGCGGCTCGGTAAGACCTTCAACATTTTCATTGCGGTTCCGTTGAAGACGAACCTGGATCTCATATTCACCATCGAACGGAAAGGTATGGTTGACGGCAGTGCCACCACGAGTCCCAAACGGGAGGCCTTCTAGATGGCTTTCCTGAGTTAGATCAACGGGCACAATTGCTACACGGCCACCTGGCGAGGGAGCCTGACTACCAACCGCCAGCCGACTTACCTTCTGCGCAGCAGCCAGGTACCGTTCCATGAGTGTCGGCGACAGTCCACCGGTGCCGACGTTATCAAACCCGAACGCTGCATCATCACGAGGCAGTAGCGCAGTCACATCAATATCAAGATCAAGAAGGTCACGAATGGCGTTCTGATATTCGGTACGGTTCAAACGCCGAAACGTATCCGTCCGACCAGGATTTGGCGACACCTCAAGGGCAGAATCAAGCGAAGTCTCAAGGTAGGAAACGAGCCGTGCAGTTGCAGCTTCGTCTGGTCTTGGACGAGGCTGAGGTGGCATCGCGCCAGCCCGAAGTTTCCGAATAACTTTTTCCCAGACCTCCGGATTGGCGGCCACATCACCGATATCCACCTGTTCAAGAGAAAGATTGCCAGTCTGCAGTCGGTCGTTATGGCACGTAACGCAGTGCTGCTGAATTAAGACTGCATCGGCCGTCGTGTTGCCAGGCGCTGCCGACTGCATGGTCGCAGCTAAAACTGTCGTATCTGTACCACAGACTAATACGACAAAAAACGCAAGCCCTTGAGAGGCAATTACTCTATATATGGTGGCCATGATCAGCCTCCGGACACCTAGCACCACACGCCTATGTTACACCTCTGAAATCTGATGTGCTACCTTGTACATCGTACTTTTGAACATTCGCGCGATGACGACACAACAACAGTTCACGTCCTCATTCTTGGCAGTAGTGACCGTTCTTTTGTGCGGAACTTCAAATCTCGCCCAAACCCTTTCAAATCAACAGGTTGAATCCATTCAGATTACGCCGGTGAATTCACTTGTCGAAAAGTACTGTTTTGCCTGCCACGGGGCCGAAACCCAAACGGCAGGAATTAATCTTCATGCGCTCGTGGACCAACATCCCCTTGTGCGCAATCGTGAAACCTGGCAAAGAGTTATGAACGCGGTTGAAGTCGGAAAAATGCCACCGGCAACGGCACCGCAACCATCCGAGGCCGAACGTGGCTCACTCGTTACATTGCTTACGGACGCTATCGACAATTTTGATTATTCAACGATTGACGATCCCGGTTTTGAGCGGATGCGCCGCTTGACCCATCGCGAACTCGACAACACCTTGCGTGACCTTCTCGCTGCCGACTTCTCTGTCACAGACCGGTTTCCATCTGAACTTACCGGAAGCAGTGGGTTTGATAACTCGGCAAATACACTCTTCCTTGAGTCATCGCTTATGGAACGCTATATCGCAACAGCGGAACGCGTCGTTGAACTCATGCTTCCAAATGTCCCGACAACAGCATCGCAGCAGCGAGCCCATGCAATGGTATTTATCGCCACTCCCGGCGACGGACTAAGCGACGCGCAAGCGGCTGAACAGATACTGCGTCGATTTATGGAACGTGCCTACCGTCGCCTGCCGACAGACACAGACATTGAACGCGGTCTTGTGCAGTTTCAAACGGCAAGAAGCACTGGTCGTCCATTCACCGAGTCAATCAAAGTCGTTCTGCAGGCAGTGCTCGTGTCACCGAAGTTCCTTCTACGCATCGAAGAATCGAACGACGCGGACGAACCGCACCCCGTCGAAAACTGGGAACTCGCAAGCCGTCTGTCGTATTTCCTCTGGGCCTCGATGCCTGACGCTGAATTGCGTCGCCACGCAGCCGATGGCACGCTCAGTGACCCCAGTGTTTTTAACGAACAGGTCGACCGCATGCTCGCTGACCCTCGAGCCGACACGCTCGGCACCAGCTTTGCCGCACAGTGGCTTGGTTTTCAGCACGTGGGTACCCGTATCTGGCTCGATCCGATCGACAACCCGTGGTGCACAGACACACTAATGACAGCGATGCGGAACGAGTCCAGCCTGTTTTTTATGTCACTGGTCCGTGACAACCAACCCATTCGACGCCTCATTGATGCCGACTACACATATGTCAATGAAGAACTTGCGACAACGTTATACGGCATTGATGGCATCAAAGGCGAAGCGATGCGGCGTATCACGCTACAAAACCAGTATCGAGGCGGCATCCTTGGACACAGTAGCATCCTCGCATTAACGTCAAACTACAAAGATACAAGTCCAGTGAAACGGGGACACTATGTCCTCGACACTATCCTTGGCACACCACCACCGCCACCACCACCGGGAGCCGGTGTACTGTCCGAGGAAGTCGCAGATCTCCGCACACTCAGCTTTCGAGAAAAAGTGGAATTACATTCCAGTAACCCAACCTGCCGTGCCTGCCACTCGCGCATTGACCCCATTGGCTTTAGTTTGGAGAACTTCGACTACTTCGGTCGATGGCGTGACAGCTATCACTTTCGCGAACGGGTCGAGACGGAAGAAGAGGCCGACGAGATCCGTGTCGTCGAAGACACAAACGTCTTTAACGAGCGGCGCTTTTACAAGAACACGCACACACCGATCGTGGCGGCCGGGACTTTACCTAGCGGCGCCACCTTTGACGGCCCGGTGGGGCTAAAACGCACGCTGCTCGGCGAGAGACATGACGACTTGGTACGGCAGACGTCAACAAAGATGCTAGCGTATGCGCTCGGTCGACAGCTTGAGTACTACGACGAACCGGCTGTCCGCAAGATCCTGACTCAGCTCGAGACCGACAACTATCGCTTCCAGACGCTAATCAAGGCGATCGTGAACAGCTATCCGTTCCTGTATAAAAAGAACCCAATGGTGAACGCTAACTAGTTGTAAGGAAACAACAGCAATGCCTGCACGTCCTCTTTCACGACGCACTATCCTACGGGGGCTTGGTGCGACCATCGCACTGCCGCTACTCGATGTGATGTCTCCAACCCTAGCCGCTCAGACCCCAAGCGGGGTCGGACGATTAGCCTACCTGTATTTTCCGAACGGAATTCCACGTGGAGCATGGCACCCCAAAAAAACAGGACCAGACGGTCAAATTCTTGAACTGAACGAATGGATGAGCCCACTGACACCATTCCAGGACGAGTTGGTCATACCCAAGAACATCTGGACCCCGCTCGGAAACGGTCATGTCGGGGGAACACCAACGTGGTTAACCGGTTTTGACTATGACAGACAATCAATCAGTGCGGGTGGTGTCTCGGCCGACCAAATTGCCGCGCGTCATCTCGGTAGTGAGACGCTTTTACCATCGCTTGAGCTTGCTCTCAAAGGCGAAGGGTTTTTTTCAAACTCACTATCACGAAATTCTATTTCATGGGCGGCACCTGAACGACCACTGCCACGCGAAGTGGAACCTCGTGCAGTATTTGACCGGATGTTCCGTCCTCCTTCAGGGGGCGCAAGTAATCGGTCTGTGATGGATGCTGTACTTGATGAAGTCAAAGCCTTACGTGGTGTGACTAGTCGAGCAGACCAATATCGACTTGATGAATATTTTGAGTCAATCCGAGCACTGGAGAGACGCATTGAATTTTCCGAGCTACGTTCTCAAGAAATGAAAGATGACCATACCCTAACCGACACGTTGTCAGCGCCAGAACCGGGAATCCCAGCCAACCATGAAGAATACGTTCGCTTAATGATGGACCTCATCGTCGCAGCATTCCAGTCTAACGCCACGCGTGTCGTCAGCTTCATGCTCGACCATGGGCAATCAAACCGGTATTTTAATTTCATCCCTGGTGTGCAAGGAACCTGGCATGCGCTATCACACTACAAGAACGCGTCTGGAAAAACAGAGGATGACGACGGCGTAACCTCATGGAGTTCACCGGAGGAAAAACATCGTATGTACGCTGAAGTAATCCGGTGGCATCACCAGCGAGTCGCATACTTACTCGGTAGACTCCGAAATATTCAGGAGCCAGATGGGCGAACACTTCTGGATAATTCGACGATCCTTTACGGTGCAACGCTTGGTGACGGTAATGAGCATGACCCCCACGATTTGCCTACGCTAATCGCGGGTCGAGGTGGAAATACCATTAAATCAGGTCGGGTACTTGATTTTTCGGAACCCACTGACCTTTCTAATCTACATCTGTCATTGCTACAACGAGTTGGTGTACCTATCGGTTCATTTGGCAACAGCACCACGCCTATGCATGAACTCGACGTATAAAGGCTCTTCCGTTGGACGTCCACGCCATCCACTGCCCCTCTTGCGGAGAACCTCTCGACGTGGCCATCGACTGGTCGGTGAACCACCAGGAATATGTTGAGGACTGCCAAGTCTGCTGTCGGCCGATGGTGTTACAGATAGCGGTTGACGAAGAACGCAATGCAGAGATTACTGTTCGCGTTGAAACGGACTGACAAGCTTGAAAAAAAAACGCCGGACTCGAATTACCGAGCCCGGCGTTTTGACAACAACCTCACTACAAAAAGTGAGAAGTTACATTAGCTTATTCGATTAGACCGGAACAACGGCTTCTGCCGCCGGCCCCTTCGGGGACTCCACAACTTCGAACTCGACCTTTTGTCCTTCAACCAAGCTCTTAAACCCCTCGCCCTGAATGGCCGAGAAGTGAACGAACACATCCTTCTGCCCGTCGTCCCGCGTTAAGAAGCCAAAACCCTTGCTATCGTTAAACCATTTTACCGTTCCGGTTACTGCCATGTTACGTACTCCGTTCAAAAAAAATAACTTAAAAAAAACAAAAACTTAACTCGGCACCATACAACGAAAAGGCCTTCCTTGCCAATCCTAAACGCAATTACGCTGATTCCGGTAAAGTTGTCACGGCTGTCCCTTGTGGATTGGGAGGACTTCTTATGTGTTGCTCATTTATTAATTCCCGTTCGATCAGACGAACCCTTCGGCTGCTAGTAATCGTGATTGCACTCTCTGGTGCAACACTTCTCAGTCAAAACAGACGAGGCGCTTCATCGCTCCGTGGCGTGCCGGCACTCCCACCACCTGAACGCCCGGTTGTTCTGTACACCGCCGAACATCCCCGCATTCGTGTGGTTCCGATTGTGAGTGGCCTAGAACATCCATGGGGTATGGCATTTCGCGAGAATGGCGACATCCTTGTGACAGAGCGCGACCGTGGCACCCTACGAGTGATCAGAAATGGTCAACTTCTTGACCGTGATGTCCCAGGGATTCCAGAGGTTTACACTGGTGTGCGCCTGTCTGGCTTGATGGATGTTGTCGTTCATCCTGAAGACGACACGCTCGTTTACCTAACGTACTCCAAGCCAGAAGAGCGTGATGGCCAACGCGGTGCCACTGTTGCGTTGGCCCGCGGGCGGCTTGATGCTGGCGCGGGAGCCCTGACCGAAGTGCGTGACATTTTTGTGGCTGACGGGTGGGGCGGCGGCATTTCGGCATCCCGGTTACATTGGGCCGCGGACGGTAAATTGTTCATGAGCGTCGGCGGCGCGTTTCAATTTGCTGAAACGGGTGATTATGCCCAGAACTCAACGACCCACTTCGGAAAACTTTTACGCTTGAATGACGACGGAACTGTCCCCGAAGACAACCCCTTCGTGAACAACTCAGATTACCTTCCAGAAATATATTCAATGGGACACCGTAACCAGCTCGGGCTGGCATTTCATCCCGACACTGGTGAATTATGGGCGACGGAAAATGGCCCCCAGGGTGGAGACGAAGCGAACATTATCAGACCTGGGCTGAACTACGGCTGGCCAGTCGCGTCCTATAGCCGACAATACTCCGGCCTCCCTTCATCAGAAACCCCCTGGCGTGCTGAATTTGAAAGTCCTGAAGTAGTTTGGTGGCCATCCATCGCACCATCAGGATTAACGTTTTATACTGGCGAGCACTTCCCGGCGTGGCAAGGGAATTTGTTCGTTGGATCAATGATGCTCGGTAGAATGCAGCATACCGGACACTTGGAACGAATCGTGTTCAACCGCCGTGGCCAAGAAATCCGACGTGAATCATTACTCACAGAATTCAAACAACGCATTCGAGACGTTCAACAAGGCCCTGATGGGTATCTCTACGTATTAACCGAAGAGGATAACTCCGTTCTCCTGCGGATCGAACCGGCCCGGGCAATCACCGAGTGGCCTGGCACAATCATTCCAGCCATCCGCCTTAACGAGGCTCGCATCGAACCATTACCCGAATCATCGTGGACGGCGGATCAACAAACCACAGCAGCCCAATATGCCTCAGGCGGCAGCTCTCGTAATGTACTAGAAACGCTGATCAGACAACCGGCACTCGCCGAGCGCGTTTTTCCGTTTATGCACTACGTAGCGAATGACTCAACACTCTCACCACGACATCGTTCGCTCTTGATTTTGCGCACCGCCTGGCTCACACAAAGTGCAAATCTCTGGGCAACTCATGCAAGCCGTGCACTAGATGCCGGTCTCACTCAAGACGAAATTCGGCGAATCGCCCAAGGCCCAAATGATGGTTGGAATGAGTTTGAGGCGATACTAATTGGACTGGCAGATGAATTGTTTCGAAATTCATCCGTCACCGACATCACGTGGGAGCAACTCGCAACGGAGTATTCAGCACAGAATCTTGTTGACGCCGTTGTCACAGTTGCCGAAATAACGACTGAAGCAATCCTTTTTAATTCGTTAGGCATCCAACCAGACGCTGACGCGACAGAACTCATCCCAACGAATGATGTTGGGTATAGCGTTGTCGTTCCAGACCCTGACCCGCCGCTGACAAGTCCGCGCATCGAACCGGTTGAAGGCGACGGTATCCGTGTTGGAAGAACGCTCCAGCAGCATCCAGATTTACATGCCCAGTGGTACGCCAATGAACGCTATATTCTGAGTCCAGAACGATCTCGGCTAACGCCACATGATCGTGAGCTTCTCATCCTGCGGACCGGATGGAATGCCCAAGCAGTCTACGAGTGGGCGAAACATGTGGGAAGCGTCGGACGTGCACGAGATCACGGTTTAGACCCCGTGTGGGTCGCCCAAGGCGGCGACGCCTCCGGTTGGAACACTCAAGAGCTCAATCTCATCACCGCAGCAAACGAAATGTACCGCGACACGATGATCTCCGATGACACATGGGAAGCCTTGTCAGCGTCCTATGACAATCATCAGATGATGAGTATTGCTTGGACCGTCGCGCGATATCGTCGCGTGTCGATGGTTTTGAATGCACTTGGCGTGCAGCCGCTAGCCGACGATGAAAGGTTTCCAGTATTAGAGGGGTACTAGGCTCATGATGGGTCGCGTTGCAATTTTCGTATCGTGCTTGGTGTTGGTATCTGAATGTGACCTCGCAGCTGCGCAACGTGTCCAGCAAACAACGCAATCCGCACACGGACAGCCAGATTTACAAGGACTCTGGACAAATTCCACGACCACGCCGCTGGAACGTCCAGGTAGTGTCGGCGACCAAGCCATCTACAGCGATGAAGAGATTGCCGCAATTGATGCCGCCAACGTCGGTCGCAATGACCGTTTGCCGCCTGCCGGTGACCCAGGCACCTACAACGATTTTTGGTGGGAGCGTGGAACGGCGCTTTCGAGTACGTCATTAATCATTGACCCACCAAATGGGCGTCTCCCTGACAAAACAAGCGAGGGAGAAGCTCGAGCCGCGTGGGCCCGCGGTGCAGATTCATGGATAGACCGAAACCTTGCAGAACGATGTGTCACTCGAGGTTCGCCTAAACGTCCCGGTGGGTACAACAACAACTTCCTTGTACTTCAAACACCTGGCTATATCGTATTAGTGCAAGAAATGATCAATGAGGCGAGAATTATTCCACTGGATGGTCGTCCACATATCGACAATCGAATCAGACTTTGGCTCGGTGATTCACGTGGCTACTGGGATGGCGATACTTTAGTGGTTGAAACCACTCATTACCGGAAAGAAATTTTCACCAATTCATTCAATTGCTGCCCCGGCGCAAGCGAGAATCTCACTCTGACAGAGAGATTTCGCCGACTGGATGACAGCACTATCGACCACCAGTACACCGTTCACGACCCAGACACGTACACTCGCGCATGGACTGCCAGCATTCCAATGCGTCGGTTTGCCGGCCCCCTGTACGAGTACGCATGCCACGAAGGTAACTACGGGATGGAAAACCTTCTGCGTGGTGCGCGTACCCAGGAAAGTCAATAGCTTTAACGGTCCAACATGGACTGAGTTTTAACAAGGTGCTAGGCTCGATACAACGTAGAACTACGTGGGAGGATACAGTGTCTAAAGTCTGGAACATTGTCGGCATACACAGCATCGTTGCCCTACTGGTGACACTCCTCCCTAACATTGCTTCAGCGGAACAAAATGGCACTCACCCGACATTCACAAAAGATGTTCTTCCGATTCTGCAACGTTCTTGCCAACAATGCCATCGACCCGGAACGGCCGCGCCGATGTCACTCCTGACATATGACGAGGTTCGCCCATGGGCCCGCTCTATTAAAGACCGTGTTACACGCCGCCAAATGCCACCGTGGCATCTTGACCGAGGTATTGGCACTTATCTTGACGACCCGTCACTGCGCGACGCAGAAATCGAAGTCGTCGCATCATGGGTTGATAGTGGCGCACCACGAGGCAATCCAGAAGATGCACCTCCACCACTGAAACTCGAGAACCTGAATGAATGGGCGTTCGGCGAACCAGACTTGATCGTATCCATGAAAAACGGATTTACGATTCCGGCCGAAGGTGCTGATTTTTATCCATCCGAAGTAGTTGATTCCGGTTTAACCGAAGACCGGTACATGAAGTGGGTACAGGTTCTGACAACTGCCAACTGTTGCACTCATCATGAACATGTCTACGCGTACGTTGAAGACGAAGAAAACAGTGGCGACAACGCCGGTTCCGTGCATGTAACCGAGTACGTCATGGGCAACAATGGTGATTATTTCCCTGACGGTGTTGGCAAGCTTTTAAAAGCCCACTCTAAATTCCGGTTCGCTCCGCACTATCATCCATGGGGTGAAGAAACACACGACATCTCTCGGGTCGGTATCAAGTTTTACCCGAAGGGTGTAATACCGGAATTGGAGGTAACATCACATCGAATTCGCACCAGCGTCGGTGATGACTGGATGTTAAACCGTGAAAAAGTTGAGGACTTGCTTCTCAGGCAAGGCCACGACCTCCCTCTCGATGGCAACACACCACTTGATGCCTTCCTCGATGAGAATGCCGTCAACAGTCTGGCGCAATTGAGTATCCCACCCAATACGGTCGCCCGGTCTGAACGCTATTTTCGTTTAGAGCAACCAGCGCTCGTTTTGAATTTTCAACCACACATGCATTTCCGAGGCAGCCGAATGCTTCTTGAAGCGATCCATGCCGATGGACGCCGGGAGGTACTCACTGACGTTCCCAATTACGAACAAGTCTGGCAGCTCACCTATACCTATGAAGAACCACACCTTTTCCCTGCCGGAACAATTCTTCATTCCATCGCATGGCACGACAACACGTCTGCTAACCGGCACAATCCAGACCCGTCATCGTGGATTGGTTGGGGTGGTCGAACTATGGATGACATGGGCAATGCCTGGACAGATATTGCCTTTATGACTGACGAGCAGTACCAGCGACGCCTAGCCGAACGAACCGACCAAGCTGAACGTCGGCAAACTGCAAATAACGACCAAAACTAACCAGGGCTTATTCGACTACGACGGTCACCTGGACTGTTTCGTCGAAGACCGTGTCTGAACCCAACAGTTCAAGTTCGTAGGTGCCATTCGTGCTAAAGCTCGCGAGAGTTCGAGCACTCGTCGCGTCCGCGAATGTTGTGGTTCCTGGACCGCTCACCATGCGCCACTTGGCAGTCAACGCAGTCCCTTTCGGCAACCCCTCGTCCCGCACGCTACCAAACAGTTTAAGTTCATTTCCAACAGAAACTCGTAGTTCATGAGGACCACGTCGCCCACCGTAACCCAAAACACGTACGATCGGTGGTCGGTTGACACATACGTTCCGCGGGGACGAATCAGGAGCAAAACCCCGTCCAACGGCAGCAACACCACTTCCATCAAGCTCCCAGCTATACTGCAACATGGACGTGCTGGTCGATGTCGTTTGGCCACGATGCGTTAAGGTCCAGGCAAAATCACCATCAAAGTCTCCATCAACCACAACAATGCACTGCCAGCGATGATGCCCAGGTAAAAACCGTTCAGGTTGACCACGATCTGCCGGGCCTGGTGAGAAGGAATTATCAGGCCCGATAGGTATTGTGACTGGCTCACGGTTATGGCTGAAATATGCAAATGACAATGTCAGCGTCCCATCTGGATTCTTAACGTACCCGTCGTATACCGGGTATACCGAGTACGAGCTTTGCGCAATAACCGAATGCGTCATCACCGGCAGCAGAATCCAGTAAATTACAGCCAGCATTCCGGCCACAACCAAGGTCCGTTTCGTCATCAACATCTTTGCGACAGTCTGATTATCATAATTGCACCAACGGAAAAAAGCCCGACCGTTCGTAAAGTTAAACTGCGACGTCGGGGTAAACTTGCTAGCGACTCATTACAAACTGCAAGGAGGCTTCATGAAACGGCTCTCTAAACTCACGATCTCGCGCATTCTTATAGCGACGGCGCTGGCCAGTGCTCTTGCAGGAACAAGCCTGCAATCTCAGGTAGAACGCCGTGCAATGACCAGTGAGAGTGATTTTCGTCAGGCCATGGACGAGCTCTCCAACTGGGGTCGCTGGGGGCCAGAGGATGAACTTGGTGCGGCAAACTTTATTACGCCACAGAAACGAAAAGATGCGGCATCGCTTGTACGCGAAGGTCGCAGCGTGTCACTTGCACACGACATTATTCAGGAAGAAACGCTCGAAGGACCATGGTACCTCGACCGACAAGTTATGAATATCAGTGACACCGGCGCCTCGGATCGATATCAATACACTGGCACCTATCACGGTGTTATTCATAGTCATCTTGATTCTGTCGATTGCCACGTAATGTTTGAAGGAAAGGGTTACAACGGTGTGACAGCCGCCGAGGTAGAAGCAGCGAATGGATGTCCCCGCGGAAGTATTCATGCTCTCCGTGACGGTGTTTTTACACGCGGAATCCTCTTCGACGCCACACTTCTTACGGACAAAGCCACTGAAGACGGCTGGCTCGAACCTGGCACCGCTATCCGAGCAGAAGATCTTGAAAAACTTGAAGAGCTCCAAGGAGTATCCGTAGAGCCTGGAGATGTGATTCTGTTACACACCGGACGCTGGACAAGACGTGAGGCACTGGGACCATGGCCAACCAGCGACGGTGTCGCCGGTTACCATTCTGACGTTGCATATTTCATGAAGGAGCGAGGCGTCTCTTTCATCGGCCACGATATGTGGAACGATGCTTATCCCCATGAATACTCAGATGATGTGCGATTACCACTCCACAGACTTGCGTTGGTTTCACTGGGGGTCTGGATTTTCGATAATCTTGATCTCGGTGAAGTAGCAGGCGTCGCAAAAGAATTCAACCGATACGAGTTCCTCTTTACCGCTGCACCACTCCGAATCGAAAAAGGTATGGGGTCTCCGCTCAACCCGATCGCTACATTTTGAGTTATGAGCATAACCATGAAAATGAATGGACTCTGGGTTAAATTACTGGTCACTAGCTTCTGTCTGACCTTATCTTCACCGGCTTATAGCCAATGGTTTAGAGATGGTGTAAGGACTCCGGATCAACCCTGGAGTAAATCCCGCGGTGACTTTGGTGCCATGCTCCTGCTTTCTGACGAGCCAGATGAATTTCTTGATAATTGGTCTCGTCGCACACTTGGAGTTTCAATTCGGACTACACGAACCGCGCACCGTGGCGTGCCACTAGCACCATTTATTTTATTTATTGGCTGCGCTGAAGATACAGAAGACGCCTGCAACGCATCGTTCGACCTTCAGGTGTTTAAGCCAGACGGTTCTGAATTTTTTCAAACAAATGATCTTGAACTGTGGCGTGGCAAGCCCGGCCCAACTCTTGGCACCCTTGGACTCGGTGTCGGATATACAGAGATCGACGTTGCACCCGATGACCCACTGGGTCGCTATCTCGTGCGAGCCCATATTCGTGACACCAACGCTGATATCTCATTTTCGATCGAACAAAGCTTCAACGTCTTTGGAACCGTTTCAACGGTAATCGGGACAGGAAAAGCAGGTCTTGCTGACGACCAAGTCAACAATCCCTATGGCGTCGTCATTGGACCAGACGGCGCACTCTATTTCTGCGATCTTGATAACCAAATGATCCGGCGGCGCGACCCAGAAACAGGCGAGACAACCGTCATTGCAGGAAATGGTGTCCGTGGATATGGCGGTGATGGCGGCTCCGCGACAGAAGCAATGCTAAACATGCCGCATGAAATTCAGTTCGACGAAAACGGAGACCTTTACATTGTCGAACGTGACAACCACGTTGTTCGTAAAGTAGACATGCGAAGTGGCCTCATTTCTACAGTCGCCGGAACCGGAGAAGCTGGGTTTTCCGGTGATGGCGGTCCGGCCACTAGTGCATTCTTGCGGGCGCCTCACAGCATTGTTTTTCATCCTGATGGCCGACTCATTATCTGTGACATCGGAAATCACCGCCTGCGAATAGTCGACGACGCTGGGATGATCACGACATTCGGCGGGACCGGCACACGTGAACCAACCCCCAACGGAGCACCACTCAACGGTACTCCGCTAAACGGACCGAGAGCGATGGCGCTGGATCCAGCAGGTAATCTGTATTTGGCTCTGCGTGAAGGCAACGCTATCTATCGCATCGACCTCACGGCCGAAACGATTCACCATGTCGCTGGAACCGGCGAACAAGGGTATACGGGAGACGGAGGGGCTGCACTCGAGGCAACACTGGCAGGCCCGAAGGGGTTAGCCTACGCACCGGACGGTGCTCTCTATATTGCAGACACCGAAAATCATGTCATCAGGCGGATAAACGTAGATACGGGAATCATCACAACCGCCCTCGGCACTGGTGAACGAGGTGATGGGCCGGAACCAGAACCGCGACAGTGCAAGCTCAACCGACCGCATGGCATTTGGATTGATGCGAACGGCGCACTCTATGTCGGCGACAGCGAAGCTCACCGAATCCGTATTGTTGAATAGATCAAAAATTATTTAGGTGCACCTTAGTCAATCGAATTACGAATGACTTCTGTTAGCTAAACAGCCGAACGCTCAGAGACTCACTCGGCACCAGACAGGTTCCAGGCATCCCCCCACTTCGCCTTTCGCGCCGACCGGTACTCACTTGAGGTTCGTTGTCTTACCTCTTCCGTTCGAATACCATCAACTGCACACAATTCAAGACGAACACGATGCGGGGCCCGTTCAGGACGCCTCAACACTCGTGCCCGGCATCGATCACCCTGTTTCCTCGTCACCACCACGTAGGAAAACTTCTCGTCTTCAAACGGCAGAGTGCCGCCTTTGAGACGACGCTGCAGTTTGGACCGGTTTAACCTCGCTGCGAAGTGACACCAATCGGGCGCTGGCAGTGGGCATACCATCGCATGCGGACAGGGAGCAACAAGCTCTCCACCCTCGTCAATAAGCCAGGCACGGGCATCGAGAACCCGCGCGGCCCCACTCGACGTCCCTGGTTCAACAATGACGAGCGCTTCTCGCGTCGCTTCCCATGCAGAAAAAACGGCTGCACGACGATCATTTTCAGACAATTCTCCGAGGACATATGCCATCAGCACCAAATCATGACCTTCAAACGACGGCATTTCCACAATGTCACTTGCATGCCATGTTGAAGTCACGGTGTCAGACATACGCGTGTCCCTCAATAACTGTTGCCCGAGCTCTGCGGTGTCATGATTTGCTTCAACATGAGTCGCACACGCTAATTCTGAAAACACTTCATGGGTCGCCCACAAACCCGTAGCGGGGCCAGCACCAAGTTCGAGCAAACTCTCAGCCTTCAGGTCGGGGCAACGGTACCGCAGCTCAACCAATGCTTCCTTCGTCGCAGAAAAGGTAGCTGGCAGTCGTGTCGCAATATATGCAAGTCGGTCGAGCGATGATCTAATTGCGCCAGAACATCCGGCATCACGACGATATATCGAACTAAGATGTTCAGATGCAGCCTGAAGCGCGCCCTGTGGAATCCCGTCCATCAGCGCATCAATTGCCAGACGCAACGCAACGGGTAATTGACCATCCGTCATCGGCATGATTGCGGGTCGGAATAAATCAGTTCAGGTCTCTGTAAGTAGTCAATTCTGACTAGACGAAACTGAACATCACAAAACCATGGCCCAACCGGTTACGGCAGGCTCAAAGCAACCCACTGCCCGGGTACCTCCAGCCCACCAACGGGTACAACGATGTATTGCTTACCGTCATACATGTAGGTCATCGGCACGCCGGTTGTCCCAGCCACCAATTCCATCTCCCACATGACATCGCCATTCGTTTTATCGTAAGCCCTAAACCATGGTTCACCGTAGTTTGTAACGATATTCAGCGGCATACCGTCTGGCACACGACCTCCACCTCGCACACCGACATCTGACCCTTCCCCAAGAAAGAGAAGGCTCTTGGTCAACAGTGGCCCAGGACGACCGGGGCTACCAAGCCGCCCAAGGTTGAGATGGCGAATAGCCGGATGGTCAGTGGGCCCGTGTCCATTCGGCACTTGCCACACAAATTCTCCCGTTTTCATATCAATCGCCGTCACTCGTCCATAGGGCGGCTTGAACAGAGGAAGCCCGCGTGGTCCACCGATCCACTGCCGACGCCCCTTCACGAAGTTCAGATTTGTTCGGTCAGGGTTACCCTCAACAATATCCGCAACAAAAGGCGATGTAATAGAAGGAATATAAAGAATACTTGTCTCCGGATCGAAGGCCGCGCCTTGTACGTCAGCACCACCCTGGGACCCCGGCAACTGAATCGTACCCTGATTATCATTGGCACCATCACCACGCACCGATGGCGGTGTATACATTGGGCCAATCGTGTACCGCTCAGTTATCGCGAGAGCCTCTTCGCGAAGTTCAGGAGTAAAGTCGATTAGATTCTCAACGGTCGCCCCCTGTCGGTCGAATGCGGGTGGCTTCGTCGGAAAAGGTTGAGTCGGCGACAGCATCTCACCAGGGGCCCCACCCTGCGGAACCGGTCGTTCCTCAATCGGCCAGATTGGCTCACCCGTTACACGATCAAACGCAAAAGCAAATGCCTGTTTTGTAATCTGGACGACTGCCTTGATGTCTCTGCCATCAACCGTAATGTCCATCAAAATCGGCGCGGCCGGCGTGTCGTAGTCCCATAAGCCGTGATGTACCAACTGGTAGTGCCACACACGTTCACCAGTCTCAGCATCGACGCATACAATCGACTGCGTAAATAGATTGTCGCCAGGACGATGACCGCCGTACATATCATTTGTTGCCGATGTCGTCGGCATATAGACATAGCCAAGTTCTTCATCAGCGGCAAACAGGGCCCAGACTGGCGCATGGCCACTGTATTCCCATGAGTTATCTCCCCACGAATCAGTCCCAAATTCACCAGCCTGAGGAATCGTATGGAATAACCAACTGAGCTCCCCCGTCCGCACATTGAATGCCCTGACGTCGCCACGAATATCTTCCTTAGTAACGAACGTATCTGACATCGACTGACCAACAACAATCACATCGCGAACGATAGTCGGCGCACCACCCCAGCGGTAACGAGCTCCTTCAGCAAGTCCAGTCGTCAAATCGACACGACCGTTGTCTCCAAAATCCCGAAACATCTCTCCGGTCTTCGCATCCAAGGCATACATCCACTCACCCCGTTGCACGACGATGCGTTGCTCATTACCGTCAGTCCAATACGCAACACCGCGTGTTCCAGCACCGCGATAAGAGCCAGGGTCACTATCAAACGGCTGCTGTACCCATAATGTTTCTCCGGTTCCAGGATTAAACGCCTCCACAAGTCCCACGGCATTCGGCGCATACAGGA
The DNA here is from genome assembly GCA_964634925.1 of uncultured Vicinamibacteraceae bacterium. Taxonomy (GTDB): domain Bacteria; phylum Acidobacteriota; class Vicinamibacteria; order Vicinamibacterales; family UBA8438; genus DTWD01. The sequence goes on along the minus strand of CAZWKO010000014.1, from coordinate 3,064 downwards.
CACCATCCACCATAAGCGGTGTCGCACGATTCGCATTGCCATAACCCAGTTCTGGCACAACATCGAGAATCGACTGGTCAACCGTGGGCCGACTCCAGGCAATCCGGAGATCGCCGACGTTATCCGCGTTAATTTGGTCAAGTGGTGAATACTTCGTTGCGCCGTTATCAGCCGCAAACGCGTGCCATTCACCATCCGTCGCCCCCTGCTGGGCAAGAACAGGTGCTGTCGCACTCATAGCAACAGCAACAACAAAGACACCCCATCGAACTAAACCTGAACAGCCGTCTGGCACCCGGTGGAACATGAGTCTTCCTCCGTTATTTATCGAGACAATATGGCTCGCTACGCGGCCATTATAGTGCGGGAATCTGACTAGCGAATGCGCTTCACAATAGCACTGTAATTTAGCAGGATCCGATCATCGACATACACCTGACCGCGCACGAAGGTCAGCGACTTGGTCCGACGGACGACTTCACCAGAAGCTTCAATCAGATCGCCTGGTCGTCCTGGCGCAACAAACTCGCTATTACAGGAGACGGTGACACATTTCTCACCCGGTTGATCCCAGGTGGCCGTAAGACACAACGCAAAGTCGGCAAATGTCATCAACATCCCGCCATGCACCGTCCCAGCAGTATTGCGATGACGGGCATCCGCAAGAAAAGCGAAGGTAATCGTCCCATCAACCACCTTGTAGCCCAATGGTCCGACGTGATCTTCAAAGGGGTCGTCGTACTCATATACCTGATAATCAGAAGGAAGCGATACGGACTCAGTCATGGCACCATCTCTAAAATATCAGCTGGTGCTGACAATACGTGACGGGGTGCCTCCTTTTCGAGAACCTCACGGGCGAAAGCTCCCCACAATACCGCCGCGGTATCTACGC
>CAZWKO010000014.1:0-2159 GCA_964634925.1 uncultured Vicinamibacteraceae bacterium | reverse complement strand
TGATGTCATGCGGGGAGTCGCCAATAAAAACCGTGCTGGACGGATGAGCCGAGAGTCGACCAAGAGCTTCCAGCACTGGCGCTGGGTCCGGTTTGTGTTTTTCGACATCATCCATACCGATCACAATTTCAAAATACTGGCTCAATTCGCACCGCACCAATCCACGACGCGCCAGCACGTGTGTTTTGCTCGTAACGATAGCCAGTTGGATACCGGCTTGCGATAAGTTGTGCACGACATCGTTCATTCCAGCATAGGACGAAATAACTCGGTCGTGGTGCATAGCCGTATAGTTTTTGTAGGCTTCCACCAACTTATTCAGTTGAGCGTCTGATTTAGAGAATTTTGCTAACTGTGGCCGAAGCGGCGTGCCAAATCCCTCACGCCACCTCCGTTCCTGGTCAGAGGATGGCTCGAGTCCAAATGTTGTCCGAAGGGCATGACGAAACGCTTCCATGATGAGTCCCGTGGAATCGATCAACGTGCCATCAAGATCGAACAAGTATGTGGTGTATTGGGAATGATGCACGAAACGCGATTATAGCAACGCTACCAAGCGGGTTGTTGAATGGAACTTCCAGTGCTTATTTTGGAATCGAACTACACAAATAACCCGAGAAAGTACAAGCCGAATAACAACAAAAGACCGATGCCCGCCGCTCGTCGAATGACACCATGCCTAACTATGATTCCAAGAAGCACAACGAAAAACACGCCTAGCCACGGAAAGGCATACTGCTGACTCATTGGCTCAAGCACGAGCGGAGTAATGACCCCAGACGCCCCAACAATCAAGAGTAGGTTCAATACATTCGCGCCAATGATGTTACCCAAAGATAGATCTGGCATTCCTCGTCGCGCCGCCTTGATACCAGTAACCAGTTCAGGAAGTGACGTTCCAAAAGCGACAATAGAAAGACCGACAACCGTGGTTGAAAGACCAAGCGCAACAGCAATGTTTTGACCTGCGTCGACAAGCAATTTACTACCGAACCCAACAAAGACAGCGCCAAGCAAAAACCAACCGGCCGTACTAAGCGTTGTTGGATGGTCCCCGTTAGGTTCGTCATCCAGTTTGGAATGATGGCGAACGACTCCAAAAACATCCCACCCTAAGTACACAACCGTAAACATCAGCAAGACCACTGCGTACGCAAAACTTATTTTTAAATTCCACGAAACAACGACAAGAAATGCCGCTGCGAACGCCATCCAAACCGAACGCTTTAATACGTCTAACCGATCGAATTCAATCGGCACAATGATGGCAACCACCCCAGCGATCAGTCCGATATTTGCGATGCAAGAACCGATAGCGTTCCCTAAGGCCAGTCCCGAATCACCTTCCAAGCTCGCTTGTATTGACGTCAACAACTCAGGCACGGTTGTCGCGACACTGACAATCGTGCCACCAACAATGAATCGGGGCACACGTAACGCGCGACTGAGTTGACTACTCGCGTCAACAAACAGATCGCCGCCTCGGCCCATTAGGACCAAACCCACGACAAACAGTGCTGTATCTAGAATCACACGCTAACCAAGGACAGGGCTGCTAAGTCTACACTGCCACGAGTTGACAGGATGGCAGCAACACCGGCATAGTCCCCCTACAGCGTCGAGGCAGACACAACATACAAGATACAAGCGCTGTTGTCTTTAGGATTTAGTCGCCCATCCCAGTAGCGGCTGGAGACTTGTCTGTTATGACAGCAGCCGATCGACAGCGCCTTTTCGAACAACTCAAACACGAACGACGTAAAGGTCGAGAGGCTTGGCACCGTCTTTTTAACGACAATAAACCATCACACGTACGTGCTTCTATTCCGCAACATGGGCGCGCCATCCGTTCAACTCACCCGTTTCGTGCAACCAATCACAATCACCTGCAGCGTGATTAATTTGACGCAACTAACAGCTTAAAGTTGCTCAAAGTCCGAACCAGAGAACCGCAGCTCCACTTGCCGCGACGACCAGACCTGCCGCTACATCGCTATAAGAACCAAATCCATGTTTTGTGATGACGCCAACACCGCGATAAGCCGCCGCAACTGTGGCCATCATCACCGCAATCGTGAGAAGTCCAAACACACTGACAACGGCTGCCACACCAAACCAATCGCCCTGCAGACCGGGAACAACCATCAATGGAATTAATG